>NZ_JAKNRV010000442.1:0-3684 GCF_023072625.1 Pseudomonas emilianonis | reverse complement strand
CGGCGGCCGGCAGCAGCAACGTCCATTGCCCGGCCCGCCCGAGTACCGGCACCGAGGCCGAAAACTGCCGCAAGCGCCGGGTAATGCTGTCGTGTTGCCGCGCCAACTGCGCTTCCATCTGCGCGGCCTCACCCTGGGTAAATAACGCGTCGCTGCCCTCCAACTGCAACTGCACGATTTGCCACTGGCCGGCCAGGGGCATACCCAACTGTGCGGCGCGGTGCAGCAGCAGATCCAATGATTGATAGTCACCGGCCAGCAACCGCTCCAGCACATCGTGCCGCGAGCGGCCCAATTGCTCCGAATGGATCAACGCTGAACCGATCGCCTGGGTCACCAGCACCATTTTCAGCGAGTAAGGCTGTTCGATCAGCGGCATGTCGGCGGCTTCGGCGGCGTCCAGCAAGCGCTGGGGAATCGCCTGGATATAGGCCGGCCCGGTAAGAATCACCAACCCGGCCACCTGACGCAGGCAGGCTTCCTCCAGCAGTTGCAGCAAGTTGGCCTCGTCCCGTGGGTGATTGATACCGGTGACGAACACCAGTTCGCCGCCCAGCACCCACTCGGCGATGCCACTGTTTTCCGCGACATACGGCCAGCGCACGGCATTCTCCAGACCCGCCGCCCCGGCGCGCAGGCACAGAGACTCCAGCCCCGGCAGGGCGAGCACATCGGCGATGGTCAGGCTCATGCCTGTGCGTCAGCCAACGCTGTCCGCCCGCGCAGTACGGCGGTGAGCGCCATGTAGGTCAGCGACGCGGCCACGATCCCCACCAACGGCGCCACCCAGGGCGAATTGAACGCCAGTACGGTGCCCACGGCGTAGGCCGTCAGCCCCGGCCAGTTGAACGCAGGCAGGCGCGCATCGGCCAGGCGCGGGTAGTGGCCGCGATAGCGATAGAAGAAGTCCGCCATGATCACCCCGCCAATCGGTGGAATCACCGTGCCCAGCAGGATCAGGTACGGCACCAGCATGTCGTACATGCCGAGCAACGCCAGCAGCGTGCCGATCACCGCACCGGCCAGGGTGACTGTCTTGCGGCGGCGGGTGCGCAGCAGGTTGCAACCGGCCACGGCGAAGTTGTAGATGGTGTTGTCCTGAGTGCTCCAGATATTGAGCAGCAACATGGCCATCGCAGCTGTGGCAAAGCCTTGCAGCAGCAACACCTCCACCACGTCGGGTTGTTGATAGACGATGGCGCCATAGGCCCCGATCAGCACCATCAAGCCGTTGCCGACAAAGAAACCGATCAGGCTGGCGAGCACCGCGACCTTGGCCGAGCGCGAAAAGCGCGTCCAGTTGGTGGCCTGGGTCGCGCCGCTGACAAAGGTGCCGAACACCAACGTGATCGCCGTCGACAAGTCCAGCTCCGACGTCGGCACCACCGCCAGCAACCCCTGCAGCCCGCCGACTTTCACCGTGGCGACCCACATCGACAGGCACAACAGAATGCCCATGGCCGGCACGGCGATGTAGGACAAAATCTCCAGCCCGCGATACCCCACGTAGGCCGTGGCGCAGAACAGCAGGCCAAACACCACCATCAGCGCGAGCACGTTGCCCTGGCTCAGCTCGAAATATTTGCCCAACACCACGGCGGCGGTAGCGGTGCCCCAGGCATACCAGCCGATCTGGGTGAAACCGAGGATCAAATCACTGAGCTTGCTGCCGACTTCGCCAAAACAGAAGCGCCCCATCAACACCGAGTTCAGGCCGCTCTTGAATGCGATGTAACCCAAGCCTGCGGCATAAATGCCCAACAGCAGGTTACCCAAGGCCACGACGCCGAGCATGTCGACGAAACTGAACGCCACGCCCAGCTTGCCGCCGGCAAACATGGTCGCGGTAAAAAAGGTAAAGCCCAGCAGCACCATGGCGGTGGACGCCAGGCCCTTGCGTGCATGCATCGGGACTTCGCTGAGGGGGTAATCGTTACCCGGTTCTTGCTGCGTCATGTGCCTTGCTCCCTGAATGAGTGACGCAGGCCTATTGCACCGTGCGTGCCAATTCAGCCGCAGTGACGGGCGCACGGTGGGCGTTGTGCAGCGTGCACAGGATTTATCGCCAAACAGGGGCGGAGCGCGGGCGGGAGTAGTCGCGGTGCCCAATCGGGCACGAAAGCGGTGCAGCGGTGATACACATTGGATCAGTCGAACAGCGTCTGCGTGGTCTCGCCGCGATGAAAGGCAAAGGCCGCCTCAAGATCACTTTCGATGGTGCGCCCACGGGACAGCGGCGGCAGCTCGTCGAGGGCGAAAAACCCCACCTCGGTGGTTTCGAAGCCGGCCGTCGGCGCCAGTTGGTCGACCCGTTCACACAGGAAATACAGCTTGTAGAAGTCCCGCACATCCGCGCGGTACAAGCCCTTGGCTTTGTGCGTGACGCTATAGAGCGCCCGCGCTGTTACCGTCAGCCCGGCTTCCTCGCGGATCTCCTTGACGATGTTTTCCGCCGCCGACAGACCGATATCGGCATAACCCCCCGGCAGCGCCCAGCAACCATCGGTCGCCTCGCGCACCAGCAGAATGCGCTCGCCGTCGATCACCGCGCCGCGTACATCGATCATCGGCGTCGAGTAGCGCTGGGCGAAATCCGAGACCAGCCCGGTGATGCGTTCCAGCGGCACATTGCCCAATTGCGCGAGCATGCTGTGGGCGATCTCGGCAATTTCCTCCAGGCGCTCGCGTTCGAAGTCGTCGGTGCAAAAATGCAGCCCCGTGGAAGCCAATGCCTGTAAGCGTTTGGCCTGGGCCAGCCAGGTGTTTTCCATAGGGCGCTCCGACAGGGCGTTGACGTGAGGTTTACTCGCCGCGATAGATGCAGCCGCTTGTGCAGGTTTCATGGATGCGAATCGCGCTGAGTTCGGGCAGCAGGGGTTTCAATTCGGTCCAGATCCACTTGGCCAGCACTTCGCTGGTGGGGTTTTCCAGGCCGGGGATGTCGTTCAGGTAGTTGTGGTCGAGGCGTTCATAGAGCGGCTTGAAAATCGCCTTGATCTCCGAGAAGTCGCGAATCCAGCCGGTATGGGGGTCCAGGTCGCCGCTCAGGTGGATCGCCACCTTGAACGAATGCCCATGCAGGCGCCCGCACTTGTGGCCGTCTGGCACGTGGGGCAGGCGGTGGGCGGATTCGAATGTAAATTCCTTGAAGATTTCCACAGTATTTTTCAGCTCGGTCAGGTTTCTGGCAGGCGGCGAGTTTAACAGCTACACCGCGCCTCGCGCATACCGCTGGGTCAAAGCGTCTGCAAGCGCTCGCCCAGGCCACCCTGGTCGGCCAGTTGCAGAAACTCATCGCCCAGGCGCCGGCTCTCGCTCATCGCGGTTTGCCAGTACTTGTTGCGACTCGCGTCATCGCCCAGAAAACGCTTGAAGTCGCTGCGGTCCGGCAGTTTGCCGTGGGGCAGTCGGGCCAGGTAGTCCTTCGACGGTGCCAGCAGCAACACGTCCTGCAAGCCTTGTTGATTGCTGCGTCGCCACGGCAGGCCCTTGTCGAACCAGCCGGGGATGACGCGGTCGGTGAAGTGCGGGTACAGCACGATGTCATCGCCGTGGTAGGGCAGGTCGAGGTGGTAATCCAGCAGGCCGCCGTCGCGGTAGGTGCCCGTGCCAGCGCCAGGCAGGTCGCGCACGCCTTGCATCACCATGGGGATCGAGCCGGACGCCAGCAGCGCCTGGCGCAGG
>NZ_JAKNRV010000441.1:0-3702 GCF_023072625.1 Pseudomonas emilianonis | reverse complement strand
ACGGCATCCACCAGGACGCGCTCAAGCGCGAATTTGTCGGTTCTATCCTGCAGATCGCTCGGGCGTCGCGCGCCCAGGTGATTGCCGAAGGCATCGAGCTACCGGAAGAGTTGGCGGTGTTGACCGACGAAGTGCGCAACCTCGCCCGACGAACCCAGGAATCGGTGGAAGAAACCCGCCTGGTGATCGAGCAACTGCAAAGCGGCACCACCGATGTGGTCGGCGCCATGGGCAACAGCTATCGCCAGGCCCAGGGCAGCGTCGAACAAGTCGGCGAGGCAGTCACCGCCCTGCGCCAGATCGGCGAAGCGGTCACGGTGATCAGCGACATGAACCTGCAGATCGCCAGTGCCGCCGAAGAGCAAAGCGCGGTGGCCGAAGAGATCAACAGCAACGTGGCGACGATCCGCGATGTGACCGAGTCGCTGTCGGAACAGGCCAACGAATCGGCGCGGGTCAGCCAGGCGTTGAACAGCTTGGCCAATCAGCAGCAACGGTTAATGGATCATTTCCGAGTGTGAGTGACCGCCACCGACTCTGAAGGAGATCCAATGTGGGAGAGGGCTTGCCCCCGATTGCAGTGGGTCAGTCAAAGGCACATCGACTGATTCACCGCCATCGGGGCAGGCCCCCTCCCACCTTTTTGATCGGCTTCAGCGTTTGGTGACTCACCGCCTGGCCAATCAGCAGCAGGGGTTGATGGATCATTTCCAAGTGTGAGTGACCGCCACCGACTCTGAAGGAGATCCAATGTGGGAGGGGGCTTGCCCCCGATTGCAGTGGGTCAGTCAAAGGCTACATCGACTGATTCACCGCCATCGGGGGCAAGCCCCCTCGCACCTTTTTGATCGGCGTCAGCGTTTGGGCAGTTCGATCAGCACCTTGAGCCCGCCCAGTTGGCTTTCCTGCAACTGCAACACCCCGCCCCACACCTCGACGATATCGCGCACAATCCCCAGGCCCAGGCCGTGGCCGTCGATCTGTTCATCCAGGCGCGTGCCACGGCTGAACACCTGGTCACGCTGGGCTTCGGGAATGCCGGGGCCGTCGTCTTCCACCGCCAGCAGGTAACTGTGCGGCGTCTCGCTGACGCTCAGGCGCACCTCGGCATCCGCCCATTTGCAGGCGTTGTCCAGCAGGTTGCCGAGCAGCTCCAGCAAGTCTTCGCGGTCCCAGGGCAATTGCAGGCCTGGGGCGGCGTGGTGGCTCAAGTCCAAGTGGTCGCCATGGACCATGTTCAGGGTCGCCAGCAGGCCCGGCAGTTCTTTCGCGCAATCAAACAAGACGCCCGGCAGGGTTTCGCCGGCCAGGCGCGCACGGTTGAGTTCACGGTTGAGGCGCTGTTGCACCTGTTCAAGCTGGTCGCGCAGTAGCGTGCGCAAGTGTGGCTGATCCTTGAGCGCTTCGCTCGATGCCGCACTCAACAGCACCGCCAGCGGGGTTTTCAGCGCGTGGCCGAGGTTGCCCAGGGCATTGCGTGAACGCTTGAGGCTGTCTTCGGTGTGGGCCAGCAGGTGGTTGATCTGCGCCACCAGCGGCTCCAGTTCCTGCGGCACCTGGGTGTCGAGTTGCGAGCGCTGGCCCTGTTGCAACTGGGCGATCTGGTTGCGCGCAATTTCCAGCGGGCGCAAGGCGCGACGGACCGTGACCCGTTGCAGGATCAACACCAGCAACAGGGCCGCCACCCCCAGCACCAGGCCGATCTGACGCATCAGCCGAAAGCTTTCCCGCACTGGCGTGTAGTCCTGGGCCACGCTGATGGAAATCGATTGACCAAAGCGCTTGTAGTCCGAGCGCAGTACCAACAGTTGCTGGCCTTCCGGCCCCAGTTGCAGGTTGCCCTTGAGCCCGGTGTTGGGCAGGAGTGGCAGCTCCTGGTCCCACAATGAGCGGGAGCGCCAGTGGGTGTCGGCAAAGTCGATACGGAAATAGTGCCCCGAGAACGGCCGCTGATAGGCCGGCGACAAGCGTTGCTCGTCGAGTTGCACGCCATTCGGCCCGCGCACCAGCGCGACCAGCAGGTTCTCGCTGTCGTTGCGCAAACCGGCTTCCAAATAGCGCTGCAAACCGGCTTCGAACAACCATAGGCTGGTTTGCGCCAGCACCACACCGACCACCACCATCACGCTGATCAGCCCCAGGCTCAGGTGCCGCTGGATCGACCTCATGCAGGACTGGCGCCAAACAGATAACCCTGGCCGCGCCGGGTTTCGATCACGCTGCGGCCCAATTTGCGGCGCAAGTGGTTGACGTGGACTTCGAGCACATTGGAATCGCGCTCGGTCTCACCGTCATATAAGTGCTCGGCCAGATGGCTTTTCGAGAGGATCTGTTCCGGGTGCAGCATGAAATAGCGCAGCAGGCGGAACTCGGCGGCGGTCAACTGGATTTCGTCGCCGTCGCGCAGCACGCATTGACGCCCTTCATCCAGGTGCAGGCCGGCCGCTTGCAAGGTCGGCTGGTTGGCCTGGCCGTGAGAGCGGCGCAACAGCGCCTGGATACGCAGGTGCAGTTCTTCGGGGTGAAACGGCTTGCTCAGGTAATCGTCGGCCCCGGCCTTCAGGCCTTCGATGCGCTCGGCCCAGGAATCGCGGGCGGTGAGGATCAGCACCGGGGTGGCCAGCGCGGCCGCGCGCCATTGCGCCAGCACCTCAAGCCCGGGCAAGCCGGGCAGGCCGAGGTCAAGGATGATCAAGTCATAGGGTTCGCTGCGGCCCTGGTACGCAGCATCGCGCCCATCGGCCAGCCAATCGACGGCATAGCCCTGGCGCTGCAGGCCGGCCAGCAGTTCATCGGCCAGCGGTACATTGTCTTCCACCAACAGCAGGCGCATCAGTCGTCTTCCTTATCTTTGAGCAACTCACCGGTGCTGGCGTCGAGCTCGATTTCGCGCACCACTCCTTCGACGGTCAGCAATTCGATTTCATAGATATAGCGCACCGGACGATCCTTGTGCTCTTCAAGCTCGGCATCCAGCAGTTTGGCGCCTGGGTAGCGCTCGAACGCCGGGCCCAGCAAGTGTTCCAGCGCGGCGATGACGCCCTTCTGGCGCAGGTGCAAGGCTTCGTCCTGACCAAGGTCATGGGCCGACAGGCTTGAGCTGGTTAGCAGCAATACCAGCGCCACCTGACTGCACGCGCGTAGATTTACCTTCATTACGTGTCCTGATGTTCCTTGAGGGTGGCCCGGTTACGGGCGTGGCCCAAATGGGCGATGGGGCAATGATACGGGTGGAGAACAAAATCGTGAGGGTTTTCACGTAAGCCTCCGTTTCCGGTTGAATGTCCTACATGGCACCACCGTAACCGTGGCAACTTAACTGAAACTGAATTGCCACCATGGCAATTCAAGCCAGCCCTTTTCCCTCATCGTGCGAGATTTTCTATACTGCCCTGCTCGCTTCAACAGAGACCGGTATGACAGCCATCCACATCAAGTTTCCCGCCCTGACACTCAAGGCCGGCAAGCGCGCCTTTGCGCGCATTCGAGAGCAAGGCCTCACGCCTGCCGATGTCGGTATCCTTCCCGGTGCGGCGGGCGGGCCCAAGGCCTTGGGCATTCAGGGTCTGGACCTGGCGCTGTTCGGTGACTGGCTACCCCGCGCGCCACGCGAACGTGCGCTGATCGGTGCCTCCATCGGTTCCTGGCGGTTTGCCAGCGCCTGCCTGCCCGACCCGGTGCAAGGCCTGCTCGACCTCGGCC
>NZ_JAKNRV010000440.1:0-3702 GCF_023072625.1 Pseudomonas emilianonis | reverse complement strand
AACACCGCACGGTTTGCCTCGACCCTGGCGATCCTCGGCGGCGCGGGGGTGCCGTTGTTGCGCGCCCTCGAAGCGGCGCGCCAGACCTTGTCCAACGAACGCCTGAGCCAGTGCGTCAACGACGCCACCGCCAAAGTGCGCGAAGGCGTCAACCTCGCTCCGGCGCTGGCGGTGGAGAAGGTATTCCCGCCGGTACTGATCCACCTGATCGCCAGCGGCGAAAAAACCGGCTCACTGCCGCCGATGCTCGAACGCGCGGCGCAGACCCTATCGCGGGACATCGAACGCCGCGCCATGGGCATGACCGCGTTGCTGGAGCCGCTGATGATCGTGGTGATGGGCGCCGTGGTGCTGGTGATCGTGATGGCGGTGCTGTTGCCGATCATCGAGATCAACCAACTGGTGACCTGACTACACGCGGTCAAAAATGTGGGAGGGGGCTTGCCCCCGATTGCGGTGGGTCAGTTTATGCATCTGTGGCTGACACTCCCTCATCGGGGGCAAGCCCCCTCCCACAGTGGACCCTATCTGTTCAGTTGATGTCGGGGTGGGCCGATACCGCCAGCCCGCAACCTCGGGTTCATCGTTTCGTCACAGCCAAGCCCCTCGCCACAGCCGACGCCGCCTTGACGAAACCCCCATTGAAACCGCGCAGTCACCTGCCTCCAAACCGCTCAAAACCGTGACCAAAACACCCGAGAATCTTTTTAAAAATCAAGCCCTTCCTCCCGAGGTTTTTTCCCATTGCTGTCATCGGAAGCTGCGAAATTCTCTAGCCATGGCCTCACCCCCAGCCACCCCCGGAACAGGGCTTGGGACCGGAGCCATGGCGTCATGCAAGAGCCATCTACCCAAACGTACAAACACGACGAAAGGAGATTCTTCATGTTTAAGCGCAACGTTCTCGCGGTATCCATGACCCTCGCTGCACTGTGCTCGGCACAGGCTGCAATGGCTGACATCAACGGCGGCGGCGCCACTTTGCCACAAGCGCTGTACCAGACTACAGGCGTCCTCACCACCGGTTTCGCCCCTTACATCGGTGTGGGCAGCGGCAACGGCAAGGCAGCCTTCCTGACCAACGACTACACCAAGTTCGTGGCGGGCGTTACCAACAAGAATGTGCATTGGGCCGGTAGCGATTCGAAACTGAGCGCGACTGAGTTGTCGACCTACCTCACCAACAAACAACCTACCTGGGGCAAGCTGATCCAGGTGCCATCGGTCGCCACTTCGGTCGCCATTCCCTTTAACAAAGCAGGCACTGCGAATGTTGATCTGAGCGTCAACCAGTTGTGCGGCGTGTTCTCGGGCCGTCTGACTGACTGGAGCCAGGTCACTGGTTCCGGCCGCACTGGCGCCATCACCTTGGTGTACCGCAGCGAGTCCAGCGGCACCACCGAACTCTTCACACGCTTCCTTAACGCCAAATGCTCCGAGGCACTGCCTTTTGCCGTGACCACGACGTTCTCGTCGAGCTACGGCACTGGCGTTCCATCCACCGCAGTGGCCGCCACCGGCAGCCAAGGCGTAATGACTGCGCTGAACGCGACTGACGGTGGCATCACCTACATGAGCCCGGACTACGCCGCGTCTACCCTGGCCGGTCTGGATGACGCCACCAAGGTCGCCAAGGTTGGCGGTGTTTCCCCGGCCCCGGATAACGTCTCGGCAGCCATTGCCGTGGTGCCGGTTCCAACCAACGTCAACGATCAGAACGCCTGGGTACCGGTGTTTGGCCCTGCCGGTTCGGCGGACCCAACCGTTGTGCCATACCCCACCACTGGCTACCCGATCCTGGGCTTCACCAACCTGATTTTCAGTCAGTGCTACGCCGACGCGACCCAAACCTCGCAAGTGCGTGCGTTCTTCACCCGTCACTTCGGTTCCAGCGCCTTGAACAGCAACGACAACGCCATCAAGGCCAACCGCTTTGTGCCGCTGCCGACCACCTGGAAAACCGCTATCACCAATAACTTCGTCACTGCGACCAGCACTCTGAGCATCGGCAAGGCTGACGTCTGCAACGGCATCGGTCGTCCGCTGTAACCCTCGCTTCAACGACCTGCAATACCTGATCAGCAACGGCCCGTGCCGTTGCTGATTTTTTGCATTTCTGCCTGCGGTTAGCAGGCCTATATGAACTTTGCATGACAGAAGTTCAGTCGTGCTCCTTGCCAACCGCCTAACCCACATACGTGAGCCTGTCTTACCCCTGGGCGTTAACAAAGAAGGAAAATTCCCGATGGTCCGCTGCAAACCAACGCTTAAGCTGAATGCCCAAGGCCCGAGTGCCCAGGCTGTGTTGCGCCTCAAGCCACTGGCCCAGGCCATTGCCCTGTTGATGGTGGCAGGCAATGCCCAGGCTGCCACGGCGTTCAGTTCCGGCTGGTTTGCCGAAAAAGGCGCATCCCAGGCAGCGACGGCGGCGCGGATCAGTGCCGGGCAGGTGCAGGGGATTCCGACGCTGAACCAGCAGGCGCAGGTCAACCAGCAGCTAGCGCGTTCGATCAGCAACTTGAACACCAGCGTCGCGGCGATTGCGGCCCAGCAGGCGGCGCAAGCGGCAGGGCGCCAGGCGGCGTTCGGCCAGGTGTCGACGATTCCCGATGGCCTGGGCAAGGGCGGCCTGCAGGTCGACAACAGCCTGACCCAGGGCTGGACCAACGCCAAGGGCCCGACCCAAAGCCAGTCCGGTGGCAAGACCACGGTGACCGTCGAGCAGACTGCGGACAAAGCGATCCTCAATTGGGAGACCTTCAACGTCGGGCGCAACACCACCGTCGACTTCCAGCAGCAGTCGAACTGGGCGGTGCTCAACCGTGTCAATGACCCCAACGCGCGGCCCAGTGAGATTCAGGGCCAGATCACCGGCGCAGGCACGGTGATGATCCTGAACCGTAACGGCGTTGTGTTCAGCGGCACCAGCCAGGTTAACGTGCGCAATCTGGTGGCCGCCGCAGCGAACATCACCGACGAGCAGTTCACCCAGCGCGGTATTTACGTCGACACCAACGGCACCCAACCAACATTCACCGACGCGGCCGGCAAGGTTGATGTGCAGCACGGCGCGTTGATCCAGACCCACAACCCCGCCACCTCCACTGATGCGGGCGGTTATGCCTTACTGCTCGGCAGTGAAGTGGAAAACGCTGGCACTCTCATCACTGCCAAAGGCCAGACCACCCTGGCGGCCGGCGACAGTTTCTACATTCGCAAGGGCGTCGGCACCACCGGGAACGACCGCTCCACCACCCGTGGCAATGAAGTGGCGACCAGCCTCAAGGCTGGCTCCACGGCGGGCAAGGTCAGCAACAGCGGCCTGATCATGGCTTCCACCGGTGATATCACCCTGACCGGGCACCAGGTCCAGCAAAATGGCGTGGTCCTGACCAGCACTTCGGTGGACACACGCGGCACCGTTCACTTGCTCAATTCGGCCACTGACACCACCGGCAGCGTGACCCTCGGCGAGGGCAGCACCACCGCGATCCTGCTCGATGCTGGCGACAGCAGCGCCCTCGACAGCCAGAAGAGCGCCGGCCTGACCAAGCTCGACGGCCAAGCTGCCAACTTGATCACCGGCCAGTTCAACCACCTCAGCGCCGTGGCCGACCGCACTGACCAGTCGCGCATCGAGATCGTCAGCGGCGGCACCGTGGATTTCCAGAAGGGCTCGATCACCCTGGCCACGGGCGGGCA
>NZ_JAKNRV010000043.1:0-22650 GCF_023072625.1 Pseudomonas emilianonis | reverse complement strand
TGGACCAACACACGCTGGCCTGTGTGCGCGTCGCCGAGGCCGAACAGGTTGGCCCACACGGTGAAGAAGGTTTCCCGACGGCGGCAGCCAGCTCGGCCAGTGGCTGATCGGCAGCGGCTTGGCGTGCCACTTCAATCGTCAGTTCTTCCGCCGTGCGCCGTCGTTCATGGCGCGCACCTTGATCGGCACCGCCTTGACCATGGTGCTGGCGACGCTGGCCGCCGTGGGCTTGAGTGCGATGACCCAACTGGACCTGCGCTCGTTGACGCTGGGCATGATGCCCGGCGGTATTGCCGAGATGAGTTTGACCGCTGAAACCCTGCAACTGTCGGTGCCGTTGGTGACGGCGATGCAGGTGATGCGCTTGTTGTTCGTGTTGTTTCTGGCGGAGCCGTTGTTCAGGCATTGGAACCGCCAACCCTAGCGTCTGCCGAGGGTGGCCCGCCCAGGGTCACTACCGCCTGTCGGCACTGTCATTTCTAACAGCTAGCCTGCGCGTGCCCCTTCTGCGTTCAATCCTTGCGTGCCCCGGTCCTTTTCGGCCCCTTTGCCCTGCACGAGGTGATCACGATGGCTCCAGACCTCAACGCCCCCCCTTTCGTCTCGCAGTTGTCGCCTTATATTCCCGGCCTGACGACCCCGGTCGTGGGCTTCTCCGGCGGCGTGTATCAACTGTTGTTGGAGAGCCATGGCAGCACGGGCCTGATTTGCATCTTGCGCACCTACGCAGGCCAGCTTGAAGGGGATTTCATCGAGTTGCTCTGTGGCGACCTGCTGGTCCCGGTCGACTTCCATACCGTCACCGAGCAAGAAGCGCGCGAAGCGAAGCCGATTACCCTGCACATCTCCATGGCCCGTTTGGCCGACGGTGCGGCCGGGCCCGTGTTTTTCCGGGTGACGCACCTTGATCACCGCGTAGAAGCCACCCAACGCCTGACCCTCAAGATCGACACCGTGGCGCCCACCGGTAACGACCCCATTACCCGCCCGCCGTGGGTCAATGAACAGCTGCCACGGCCGCAACCGGCGCAGATCCTCGTCGACTCGGCCGCAGCCGGGCGCGGCGTGGTCGTGAGAATTCCCTTTTACCCGCTGGACCTCAACCGGCCTCCCAGTACCTACCGAGCGGTACGCGATCGCATTCGCCTGATCATCGGCGGGCAAATCATCGAGCACATCGTCACCGAGAACGAGGCCAGCGGCCGCAACCCGATTTCGATCACGGTCTATTACGGCACCTGGCTAAGCATCGGCAGCGGCTTTCAGGCCTGTGCCTACGATGTCATCGATGAGGTCGGCAACTACGCGCCGGGGCGCTCGCCGATGCAACTGATCGAAGTGCGGCTTAACCCCAACGAACGGTTGCTGGACGCCGCCCAGATTGTCGAAGCCCCGACAGGCACGCTGGATGCGGACAGGCTGGAAGGCAAAGACGCAACCCTCAGGGTCACCGTCGCGGGGAAAGGCTGGGCGTTAGGCGACGGTCTTCGACTGACCCTCCGGGGGCGTTTGCCGGAAGGCGTCGATGTCGAACAGACCTACAACACGAGTATCACCTCGACCACAACGCCTTCCGTCGACGTCCCATGGCCCAATGCTGACGTGCGCCTGCTCATCGGCGCATTGATCCAACTGAGCTATGAGCGAATTCGCACGGGAGCGGTCAATTTACCCTCGGAAAACACCTTCGTCCAAGTGAGCGGAACCCCCGAACAAACCGGCCTTGTCGCACCGCAAGTGCCGGCCGCCAGCGGCGACGTCCTGCATCCCTTGACCGATCCGGTGAGCGTTACGATCGCCGCCTACACCGGCCAAAAGCCGTTTGATCGAGTCACGCTGGTGCTGGAAGGCACCTATGCCAATGGCCACCGTTTTTATCAGGAGCACTCGCTGCCGGCCGGCGAAGGCACCGTCGTGTTCGAACTGCGCAACGGGGTTGACGGTGATATCCGCCAGCTCGATGGCGGCGAGCTGATGCTCTACTACTACATCAACACCGCCGGGGAGCGCCCGCCCTCGGCCATTTTGCACCTCAACATCGGCGAGCCCCAGGACGCACTGCCCGCGCCGGAGGTATTGCAAGCACCCGCCCCCGGCTTCACCTTCGACCCCGAGCAATCCCGAGGCAATGCCAACGTGAGGGTTGCAGCGCACGCCGCGTTCACTGAAGGCGCGACGGTCACACTGTACGTCGAAGGCAGCGCCATGGGCGGCAGTGCCCCACCGGACCCGTTCCCCATCACCCGGCCATGGGTCGGGCAGGACCTGGCGTTTGTCATCGCACGGGTGTTTGTCGTGGCCAACCTCAACGGCTCGGCGCGCATTTACTACCGAGTGGAGAAAACCGGCCAGCGCACCCGTTACTCCCAGGCGCGGGTGATGACCGTCGGCAGCGGCCTGCAACTGCCGGTGCCGCATATTCTGGAAAGCACGATCAACGTCGCCGACCCCTCCACCGCCAGGCTCAACCCGCAACATGTTCTGGAGCCGCCGGTCTGCACGTTTCGAGTGAGCTACAAGCCGATGCTGGCCGGCGATGATATCCAGCCGAGATTCAGGGGCACATACGGGATCGGAACGCCCGCCGTCAATCCGCTGCCAGGCGACCCGGTAAAGGGCTATGTCGACTTCATCATCGGTAATCGGGTGATTGCCGCCAACCTGGGCGCAGACGCTGAACTGTCCTATACCGTGACCCGCGCCGGTGCCACCACCGCATCCCAGATGCTGACCTTGACCATCGACCCGCTGGCTGAGCAAGTGCTGGACCTGGTCAATGTGCCCCAAGCGTCGAACGGCATCATTATCGCCAACGCGGCGCATAGCGCAGTGATTCAGGCATGGCCGTTCATGCGCACCGGGCAACCGGTGTGGATCGACGTCAAGGCAGCGGCCAATCGGGTGCTGCGCAACGGCACACCGCTGACCGCGGCAGAGTTCAATGCCAAACGCGTGGAAGTCACGTTACCCGCCGATTACCTGCGCTCCTTGCCGACCCAAAGCACCCTGACGGTTGAGGCGCGGGTATCGCTGAACGGCAGCGCCCACAAGGATTTCGCCATCGCGTTGCGCCCTGTCAGCTACCGCATTGCCAACACGGTCGGCATTTTCGCTACGATCCCGGTGGGCAATTCACCCAACGCCCTGGTGCTCAGCCCGGACGGTACGCGGCTCTACGTCGCCTGCGCCTTCGGCCGCACGTCAATCTGGGTCATCGACACCCTACGCAACCGCGTCATCGACAGCTTCGACGTGCCGGGCTCGCCCCTGCGCCTGGCCATTCATCCAACGGCCGAGCGCCTGTATGTGACCGACAACAGCAGCGCCACCCACACGCCGATTCGCCTCTACAGCACGCAGGACTATTCGCTGATCGACATACTGACAGGGTTCACCACCGTCCGAGGCATTCGCTTCAATGCCAACGGCTCGCGCCTGTATGTGGCCGATGAAGGTGCGTCACGCCTGGTCGTCATCGATACAAGCAACCACCAACGCGTGGCCTCGATCCCTGTGCGTGCGCCTATCGATGTCGCCATCAGCCCCGATAACAACCGCGCACACGTGGCCACATTCTTCGACTGGTCCATCATCAATCTGCCGACCAACAGCCTGATCAACAGCGCCGACACCCGCTCCGCCCCCGTCACCATTGCCCATAACCCCCGTGGCTCGCAGGTCTACATCAGCGGCCGAGAAGGCGGCAGCGTCACGATCGGCAACACCTTGACCCAGCGCATCGACCAGACCCTGACCGGGTTGCAGGGCCCCTACGACATCGCCTTCGAACGCGGGCGTGATCTGGCCTACGTGTCGCAGACCGACGGCGACCTGCTGGGCATTATCGATACGCGCTTGCGACGGGTGACTGGCAGCTATGCCGGCTTCAATAAACCGCGCGGGGTGGTGGTGGTTCCAGACGGTTCCCACGGCTACGTGGCCAATGCCGGCGGGGACTCAGTGTCGTTGGTGGTGTTTTAGCTGACGGACCAGTCGGAGTTCACCGTTCGTCGGCACTGTCATTTCTCACAGCTAGGCAGGCGATAGGTGACGGGTGCTGAATCAAGCCTGAGACCCACTTGTGTGACGGGTTTCCGATCGTTTTCCCTATGACAAGGAATCCTAACCATGACATTCGATCAAGCCCCTGAACCCAGCGACAACCCGTCGTATTCTCCGGAGGCCCTTGCTCTTTCCTCCAGCGATACACTCGGCGAGCTTCACCCCAATGACCTGCGTCGCAAAGGCTTCACCTCACCACCGCCAAACGGCGTTGCATTGAACTCAAGAACATTTATCAACACTCCATTTTCCGACTTGCCCCTGTATTTCCCAACGTTATGGGAACCTGTCGCGGGTGCTGATGGCGGCTTCAATGATGCCGCCTTGAAGGTAAACGCTTCGGGGGTCATCTGCATCCTTCTGCCGTATCTGGAACAAGCTGAAAATGACTTCATTTGGTTGGAACACAACAGCGAGCGAGTAGCCTTCCATACCGTCACCGCTGACGAAGCCGCCTTGGGCACGCAAATTGTCCTGTTTATAAAAAGCACCCGCTTTATCGATCAGGCAAACAATAAGGTACAGGCCTTTGTCGAACGACTGAGCGGCACAATTGATAGCACCAAGCTGTTCACCATCTACGTTGACCGTGAGCACCCAGTCGGCCCGGACCCTATCGTCAGTACGCCCAACGTCAACGAAAATATGGCGGCCGTGAAGTTTGCAGACCCACAGATCGAAGCCTTCGGCGTGATCACGAAGGAAAATGCCGTCGCTGGGGTCGAGATGTTGATTGCAGACTATCCACTGAATCCCGCAGTGCCCACGAAACATCACCGTAAAGAAGACGATGTCATTGTCGTCAGTATCGGCGGCTTGCTGATCAAACACACCGTTACCAGTTTTGAAGCCTCAGACAACTTGCCTATTAGGGTCTGGGCCTACTTCGGCACATGGGACGCGCTACCTGACAGCGAATATATTGTGGAATGGTATGTGCTCGACAAGGTGGGTAATCATTCCCCAGGCTTCTCGCCTCGCAGGCTCATTGAAGTGCAATTGGGGAGTGGCAGCGAAGCATTACTGCCCGCCGTGTTTGTAACCGAGTCCGACTACGACGAGGAGCACGATCAGGACTTTATCGATATCCGTGATCTCGATGGCGACGCAAACATCGAATTGCCTATACGCAATAACGGATACGCCGTCAACGATACGGTGCGCCTGACGATAAAGGGCCTCAACGCCAGCAGCGTGCCAGTCGAAATGACCATCGACCGTCAGGTGACCTCGATCACTCCAATCAGGATCAACATCCCCCTGCCTTTTGACTTTCTGCTGCCCCTGCCGGGTGGGTACATCTTCATCACTTACAAACGGATTCGTACAGGCGTTGCTGATCGTCGCTCCAGAGGCTCGCTTTACGCCATCGACGGTGACCCGGTCGGAACCCTTTTACCACCACCACAAGTCCTGGATTTGGACAGTGACGGCTCTCTACCCGACCATACCAATCCGGTACGCATTCTGGTGCCTAAATTCCTCGGGCAGCATGAAAATGACAGGGTCGACTTGATAGTGGTCGGCCGTAGCGCCAATAACGTGCCCAGCTATGCCGAATTCACCGAAATGGCAGGTACCGGTGACGTTGTTTTCTTGTTGGAGAGCGCATTCTTCAATGCACTGAGCGGTGGGTATTTTACTGCTCATTACTTGATCAATGGTGGCGTAACAAGGCCGGCCTCTGAATCGGTAACGGTGCCTGTCGGTGATGCAAGGGCAACATTACCGCCCCCCAGGACACTGCAAGCGTTACCGCCCGGTTTTGTATTCGACCCCGGTACCAACCTGGCCAACCTTAATGTCAGGATTGACCCCCATCCGTTCATTGTAGATGGCGTAGAGATCAGAGTGATCGCCACAGGTACCCGTCCAGGCGGCAGCATTACGACTGACTGGTTCAATGTCGATATCAACTGGGAGGACGCGGTCATCCCTTTCACTATTCCGAGAACTATCGTCCTGGCCAATCTCAACAGCACGATGACGCTCTCCTACGAGGTAAGGCCTAAGACGCCAGGTGCAATTTCCCGGTTTTCCCAGGAGCTTGTGATCTACATCGGCATTAAGCTGGAACTGTCCGAGCCGCCGGTTGTTGTGCAGGCCACCGCAATTACGCCAACCCTTTCGCGCCTGAACCCATTGCACGTGCTGCCTCCGTTCGAAGTAGAGTTCAGGGTGAAATACTTCCCAATGCTCGACAGCGATGACGTCAAGCTGAGGGTCGTGGGCAAATCAGGCTTGGGGACTCCCGACATTCCGTCAAAACCCGGCGTTGCGGAGCCTGGCGAAGACTATATTAGATTCGAACATTCCAGCGATTTTGTCGCCGCCTACCTGGGGGGCTCTTGCGAGGTGTATTTCGAGGTTACCCGCAGCGGCAATACTACTGGGTCGGTACGACTGACCCTCGAGGTGGAGCCTCTGCCAGCACAAGCATTGGACTTGTTGAGCGTTCCTGAGGCCATCGGAGGTGTCATTGATATCAAAAACGCCGCCACCGTCAGAACCGCTGCCTGGCCCTTTTATGCAGTAGGACAATCCTCGTGGATCTATCTGGAAGGTGTCAAAGCCGGGAATCTACCCCACTTGCTCACTTTGCGGGATGCCAGTAAGGCTCTCAATCAAGAGGAGTTTGATCAAGGGTTTGTACAGGAGCCCGTACCGAGTGCCTATTTGAGCCAGCTGCTTGCAAACAGCAAGCTGCACGTCAAAGGCTCTGTATCCGTGGACAGTACCAATGACGAGACTACCGCCTGGAAGCTGGAAGATGTCAGCTATACGGTCAGAACTACGCCCGCTCTGGCAATGGATACCAACCCAAGGTTTCTAAATCTCAGTGGTTACTTGCTGGTGAACTTTTTCGGTGGTTTCAATGACATCTTTTACTTTGGCTCAGCTCGGGCTGCCACTGGAGGCGTACCACCGTACACCTACAGTTCCAGTAATCCAGGCGCCATTTCCGTCAATTCGGGGGGCCGCGTTCACATCACTGCCGCAGGTACCGCGACGATCACCGTTCGGGACAGTGCGCAACCCGCGCAAACAGCCAGCTATAACGTGACTGTCAACGGGTCTTTCCGCAGATGCCGGTTTGTGGGGACAGGGCAATGGCATTCCATGGTGAGTGCAGCCGCTGCATGGGGCGGCGTACTTCCTAACTTCAGTATCGCGGTTGAGCTTAGTCAACAATACCGTGGACGCTGGCCATCGGCGGGTAATATATGGACCACTGAACAAGCACCTGGCCAACCGCAACCCGGGCTGGCTTATTGCTTTATCAACATTTTTGGAGACAGGGGGTGGCCACCTAATGACTTGCAGTGGGGTACTACAACTAACAGCTTCGATGGTTTAGCGATTTACTAACACTGTAAACATAAAAAGCCCCGCCTCTTTCGAGACGGGGCATTTTTATTACCGCACGGCCTATACCGCTACCACGCTATACATCCAGCCCTTTAAAAATCGTAGCGCAAGCCCAGGTTAACCCCATACGGCTGCTTGATGTTCTTACCCGTGCTGTGTTCCAGATCCGCATGCAGCTTCAGGTTCTGCGACACCGACATCGCCACACCCGCCCCCAGTTTCAGGCGCGAACCCGACAAATCGTTGTTGAACGAGTTGTCGTTGACGAACACTTTGTTGCTTTGATCGAACTCGTGCGCCACCGCTGCCTTCAAGTACGGCTGCAATACACCGCCGCTTTCCAGCTGGATATTGCGCCCCACGGTGGTACCGAGTTCGCCGATCACGGTGCTGGAGCGTTCACCCTTGGCATCCAGGCCGTTGTCCAGCGTGTAGCTCTGCGCCTGGGTGATCACGGCAGCAAGTTGACCATACGGCTCAACGAAGAAACCGTCATCCAACGTGATGTGACGACCGACTTCCGCCGAGGCGCCCACCGCGTTTTGCGTGTAGTTACCCTTGGCTTTCTTGCCGTCGCTCATGGCCACATCGGACTCGTTGTGCAAGCGGTTAAACTTGAGCACGCCGTCGAAGTAGAACCCGCTCTCGGCATCCAGCCAGGTAGCGTAACCGCCGACATAGTAGCTGTTGATGGTTGCACTGCTGCCACGGTTCAAGTCCAGGTCCGAGGTGCTGTGACCGACCATTGCACCGATCAACCACTGGCCATCGCCACCCGATACCGGCGCGTCGGCACCGAGCGCGAAGCCGCGTTGCGACTGGCTGTAACCCAGGCCGGTCTTGTCGTTGGACACTTCATACTTGTTGCCGTAGGCGCGGGTCCAGAACCCGGCCGACTGACCTTCGCTGAAACGCAGTTCGCCCATGCGGGTACGCAGGGTGGTCATTTCACCCAAGAGCACAGTGGGCGCTGCGTTGAACAACGCCAACACCGAGTTGGTGCTTGGGCTGATCACCTTGCTGTCCGGGTCGAGCAGCCAGTCCTGGCCTTCGTTTTCATTGATCAGGCTGTAGGAGTAGGTGCCCACATCCACGCGGTCACCGATCAGGCTGAACTGGGCGCCACCGTCTGCGGTGTGTACCACGTGCAGGCGGTCACCGCTCAACGGGTCGGCGCCGCTGCTGGCGATCAGCAGTTTGTGGTCGCCCGACGAGGTGCCGGTCACGTTAAGGAAATCGCCGGTCAGGGTGGCAAAGTCCGCGCTCATGATGAAGGTGCCGTTACCCGACAGGTTGGCTACGTCCAACTGGTAGAACGTACCGGTCTCGCCGAACTTGACGTTACCGCCAGCCAGGGACAGGTCGCCGACTTGCTGGTGATCGACCATGACCCAAGTCGCATCACTGTTGATCGCGACCTTGCCGACGTTCTCCAGGCGGCCGGTAAGGATCGAGCCGTTGCTCAGACCCACACTCGCGGTACCGCCATCGTTGATCACGTCGCCGTTCATGATGGCGCGATCAAGGCTGAGGTCCAACTCACTGTGGCTGCCTACTTGAATATTGCCGGTCAGAGCGCTGTTGTTAACGCGCATGTTGGCCGAGCCACCCTCCGTCAGTTCCAGCATGTTGCCGTTACCGCCTACCAGGGTGGAGCCATCGTTGACATCGATTTCAACCATGCCGGGAGACTTCACAACAATGGCTGCTCCGGTCTCACCGACCACAGCCGTCTGGTTGAACGTAAAGGAAGCCGAGTCCGGGGTAATCGGATGACGATAGATTTCAATGCCGTTGGTGGCGCCAGTGATGCGGCTCTGATTGGCGATCAATTGACCGTCGATGGCCAACAAGCCCTGCTCGCCCCCTATGACCTCACTGCCATTCAAGGTCAGTACACTGGAGCCGTTCAGGATGACGCCTTGGGTTGCGCCTTCGATCAAGGTATTGAAAACATCGGCCGTCGAACTCCGATTATCCTCGGTGCCCACGATCAAGCCCGTGGAACCCTCACTGGAAATATGCGCATCACGAATGGTCGCTTCACTGCCATAGAGTGAAACACCCACTTCATTACCGGCAGCTACCCGGCCGCCATTCATTTCAAATGTCGAGTCTTTGGCATGGACACTGACAATCCTGGCGCCATTTGAGATGAGTTTTGCATCACCGCTCAATTGATAGCGGTCATAAGGCGAACTGGCGTCAATCGTCAGTTCATGGCCGGGGAAAATTTCGAGTGCAGCAGCTTTCGTAGCGGCCAACGACAACGGCATCAGGGCCAAGACCTTGATAGCGGTCGCCAGTCGAGAAGGGGTGAATTTTTTAACATTAGTCACGGGTGATAAACCTCTAGTCGGGTGACTGAACAAGCCAAGCGAATAACAGACTTATCGCCTTAGGCTCTCAGCGGCGCCAAGAGTACGGACCTAGAGGGGAACTTCATGTAGGGCAATTCCAATGCCTTGTAGGACTTTCCTTAACTATGCAGCCACTAAGATTTAACGTGCGTAGCGCCTCCTTCTCGCGTGTCAGAACGATGGTTTTGAGCCTGTAAACGACAAGCGCCCTCACCCGATCAGGGCCAATAGACCGCTACCCGGACGCTTTCGCGACCAGGTAGCGGGTAAGGTTGGCTCATGCGTTCACACGGGGTACTAACCGCAGATGGTGTTATCCGTCTGGCGCCGAGTCATCAGCACAATGGTGGCGGTTGAATCGCCTTCAGTTACGCCATCCGCTTTTAATACGTGATAGGTCGCTTCAATGCGCCCGACCAGGACAGGCTGGATATAGACCGGGAACGGTACGGTAAAAAGCTCTCCTGGATGGCCCGGAGTATCGTGATCGTGGGTAATTGTCACGGATGGGAAGGTCTCATCAACCGTAATCGTCGTGGACTCGAAAGCATCCGGACCAAAGATGACCCAATGAAGCGTAATCTGATCGCCCGCCCGCAGGTTTGCAGGGTCCTTGATAACGGTTCTGATCCCACTGGGAATGCCTTGTGTGCAGGTGAGCGCAAATCGGCCATCGCCTAAGGGCACCCCCGCCGGATAACTGATGGGTAACAGGTTATCCACCGCAAATGCACTGACTGCCACCGTTGTTTCCACGGAATCGATGACGTTATCGTTCACGCCGTTATTGAGCGTGTACCAGGTGGGAATAGCACCGTTGCCTGCCGCCTTGATCACCGCCGCCGGGACCGTCAGCACAAACTCGGTGGCGGCCTCGTCTGCGAGAGTGACCACATAAGGAGGGTTATAACAAGGCAGGCCTTTCCACCACAGTTGAATGCGATGCCCCGCCGTCGCCCCCGTATACACGTCAAACCGCGCCGTAGCGGCGCCCATGTCGCCTGAGCCGATCTCATTGGTCAGCCCCTCGGATGAGGTCACCTCCACCGGATCAAGGTCCGGGTTGACAGGACCCGGATCTTCCGGCCGCCCACCCGCTGAACTCAAGTCCACATCCACCGTGATGGTGCCGGAAGGCCCCGTGATGACCCCGCCACGATCGATGTTGTAAAACACGTCAGCCTCGTATGGCGCATCAAGACCGCCATCGCGAAGCACGTCCCATGGGATTGGCACCCTGAGCGGCCAGACCATATTCACAATGCCAACGAGCAGCAGGGTATTGAACTCGACAAGAACGCGGTCCCCGGCAAGTGCGTTGTCGTATTCGCGGATCCATATCTCGGCGCGGTTCAATTGCGCATCAAGCAGGTCAAGCGGCGCCTCGGGGCATTCGGGATCACGCAGGTTCTCGGGAAGATCCTCCGTCACCAATGTGAACTCTTGAAACGAGCTCGGGTAGCTGGTTGGGTTACCGGCACGATCGGTGTAGACAAAGTTGAGCTGCTTCAAGCCCCCTCCACTCGCCTCGAGCAGAGCTTTGGTCAGACTCACCGTCACGGGAGCCGTGGTGCGCGGTAAATTTTCAATGGTCAATAAGGGCGCATTACTCGGAAAAGTTGTGTAGATCTCCAGTTTGTCGCCCACTTGCGGGTCCAATCGACGCGGAACCTCGATCACCATGGCACCGCCATTGTCGTCCAGGTCCTGCAGCGTCACAAACTGGCCGACCCAAGCCGGTAACGTCACCGCGCCAGGCCTGAGGCCTGCGTTGGGATCTCGACGGTCGATGGTGACAGGGGTAGGCGCGGCAGGACTATCTACACTGCCGCCAAACGCAAATACTTCATAGGTCAGGTTTTTCAACCCATGCTCGCCAATGTCCTCCTCAGGTATCGAGAAGCGGTAGGGCCAAGAATGTGCAGACAACGGTTTACTGAACGGAATGCGATTTTTGTACAGGACATTATTGATACGGATTTCCAACTCGTCGTTGCCAAAAGGCAGAATCTCAGTCCACTCGTCGATTTCACACTCAACACCGCGAGCGTACAAATCACTGATGTCCATCAAGTTCGGCTGCCCGTTCGGAACGGAAGGCAATGCATTCATCACCCGCAGATCATTCAACAAAAGCGGCCCCACAGGTGTTCGAGCCCACGGCGGCCGTACCAGCAGGGGGGAGTCAGGCGCCACTGCCGTTTTCTTTTTGCTCTGGGCTTTTAGGGTTTTTTTGGACGTCGCCATAGCTAGTTACTCTCGCTGGATAGAGAATGGCTCGTACTCCGACATCTAACTGGACCGAGTGACAGGCCTATTAAATCTTTGTCTCGCAAGGCGCGCACCTGTCAAACTTCACAGGTGCGCAAGCCGACAAAGCGTGTATCTACATTGATTCAATGAATACACAGCGTTTTAATAACCGATCAAAATCAACAATCCAGCTATCAGCAACATTAAGTCTAAGTCGTGATGAAAAAGCCCATCATAAAAAAGAGGGCGTTACGCCCTCTTTCACCCCTCGGTTTTTCAATGGTTCATGAAGTGCGGACAGGCCCTAGGCACACGCCACCAAGGGGTCTTTTCAGATCAATGAAAACCAGCTTTTTAGACGACACACCCGTCGGCCCCGAAACTTTGAACAGTCGGTAGTAGCTCACTCCCGAACCATAGTCATTGACTAGCCCCGGACGGGTAAACAATGGGTCAAAGGGTGCGATGAGAACCTCTACTCGCCCGGCATTCTTATGATCCTGGGTCAACACAACATCGAACGTGACACTCGTTCCAGGGAAAGGATCACCGCTGCCAGCTTTGGTGGGGTAACTGCTCCAGTACACCTGGATCCTGTCGTCCACCTCGAAATGGGTCGCATCCCAGGGCACCCCAATGAAAACACCTGTCCAGGGTTCCGGGCGGGTATCACAGGCAACGTAATCACGGGTGCTGTCATTCAGTAATACAGGCTTTTCCAGGCCCTTGAGTGTATCGAGTTCCACCCGCACCGCTTTGGCAGGGCTGCGTTGGCGGTTGACGGCATTATCCGTCCAGTAATACACCGGTACCTGACCGGACGCCGCGCCCATGATCACCATCCAGGGCACAAAAAAAGCCACCGTTTGGCCGGGGAGATCTGTGGGCTGGATCTCGTAGTCGCCTGCAAATGCGGCCTCACCGCCCCAGAACAATTCCAGCCGGTGCCCAGGTACCGGAGCGGGAGTGGTCCATAGCGGCACCTCTACACGTACAGGCCCCGGGGCATCCAACTGGGTGACAACGTCGTCCCCTGTGACACCTTTCACGACAACCCGCGCCAACTGGGTATTGATCGGGTCGGGGCCTTGTGGATCTGGCCCGGCCACACTGAAGTCCTGGATAAAAAAGTTGTTGGGCGAATTTTTCGACGCGCTACCGCGCTGAAACAGGTAACGCACGCGCACGGGAATCGACCCCGCAAAACCACCGGCCGAGAGGATCTCCCAAGAAACAGAAACACGGATGGGCCACGCTTGCCCGGCACCGATCGTAATAGGCGGCAGCGAGTGGGTATTCCAGAAAATGACAAGCCGGTCGTTCTCCTGCGCCCCGAAAATCTGAGGGATTTCGATAACTACGCCGGTACGTGCATCGTCCAGGTCAATCAGGCCATCGAGCTCTGCCAAGGGTACTTCGGGCCGTGGCAGATCCGGCAAAACCTGCAGGTTGACGTCAAGTTCGATCACCGCAGAGAACGGCCCGATATTGCCCGCACGGTCAGTGAGCTGATAGGAGGCAAACACTCGGCCTTCGCCACTGTCGCGAATAAAGGTTTCATCGAAATGTATTTCTATCGGCGCGCCGGCAATATGCGCCGGCCCAATGCTCAGCGTGCCCGCAGAACGGATGTTGGGAAACTCCCCCCAAAAGAACTCAATGATGTCTTCAAGGCGAATATCCGGCCAACGCACAACTTCTGCATCGACACCGTTGTGCGCCACAAGGTAGTCGTCGGTCACCCCGCCGCTGATCACCTCTGGGTCAAAAATCAGCGCCGGACCTTGATTGCCATTATTGGGTGCTGTCTTGTCGACGTTGACCATTGTGCGGAAGGAGTCAGTCGTCGTCAGCAGCGGAGCACTCACCCGATACGTGAGCTGGCGAATACCGCCCGTAGACAAGACACTGGCCGGCAACGCCTGAACCAGTGGAAATACGATGTCCGGGTCGTAAGGACCAATAATCTCATGGCGGTGAACCTCAATACCCTGCCAAAGATATTGAACCAATGTCGTCATAGGGATGTTAGCGAAGTTTACCGGCCATACCTGCTCGATCGTCACCATCAATGGCTGATTCTGAAGGGCCAGCGGAATCGTGTACGCGGCTTCGTCCGGTAGCAGGTTCAAGGCCTCCGGCACCACGGGCACGTCGAGCGTCAGGATGGCGGTTGAACGCTTGCGCTGGGGGACGTCGACAGGTCCTGAGCCGAGCGGCTCGGCATTTGAAGATAGTTTCGAATCAGACATTTCTACTCTCCTCGCAATGAGTCACAGGTTGACCATTGACAAACGCGTCGGTGTGCACGAAACCGACTAGGCCAGGGAGATTATTTAATGCTGATACAGGAAGGTCGGATACTGTCAGAAATAACAGGTACCCCTTGATTGGCGAACTTCAAGGGGCCGCAGGTAGCCACGCACGCCGCGAATCAAGCGGGTGACACGCTCTAGCGAATGGTTCAGACCGGTGGCAATACCCAATCAATCGACGCTTCACCATTCTGCTCAAGAAACTTATTGGTGCGGCTGAAATGCCCGCAGCCCAGAAACCCGCGATACGCCGACAACGGCGACGGGTGTACCGACGTCAGCACCAGGTGCTTGGTCGCATCGATCAGCTTCTGCTTGCTCTGCGCATGGGCGCCCCATAACAGGAACACCAGGTGCGGCTGGTGCTCGCTGACCACCTCGATAATCCGGTCGGTAAAGAACTGCCAGCCCTTGCCCGCATGGGCGTTGGCGTTGGCGCGTTCCACGGTCATGGTGGTGTTGAGCAGCAACACGCCCTGGTCGGCCCAGCGTTGCAGGCAGCCGTGGTTGGGGATGTCGATGTTCAGGTCGCGCTTGAGCTCTTTATAGATATTGACCAGCGACGGCGGCGCCGGCACGCCCGGTTGCACCGAGAAGCACAGGCCGTGGGCCTGGCCGGGGCCGTGGTAGGGGTCCTGGCCGAGGATCACCACCTTGACCTTGTCCAGCGGCGTGGAGTTGAGGGCGTTGAAGATCAACGGGCCAGGCGGGTAGATCTCCTTGCCGGCCGCGTGCTCCTGGCGCAGGAACTCACGCAGTTGGGTCATGTAGGGCTGCTCGAACTCATCGCGCAGGGCGTGTTTCCAGCTGGGTTCGAGTTTGATACGGTCGCCTTCGGTCATGATTGACTTGTCTTGTAAAAAAGAATGAGGCGAACCCTAGGAAAGCCGACCCCGCTTGTCAATTGATCTGACACACAACCGGCGCTTTCCCATGAAGCGATCATACTGAATCTTCACCTTCCCGATTGAGGTCACGATGAACCTGCACTTCGAAGAGCTGACCGGCAGCGGTGGCGCTCGCATCGGCATCGCCAGCCTGGACGCCGAAAAGTCCCTCAACGCCCTCTCCCTGCCGATGATCCTGGCCCTGGGCGAACGCCTGGACGTCTGGGCCAAAGACCCGAACATCGTCTGCGTGCTATTGCGCGGCAATGGGCCCAAAGCGTTCTGCGCTGGCGGCGAAGTGCGCAGCCTGGCCCAGGCCTGCCGCGAACAACCCGGCGTGGTGCCGGACCTGGCCGCGCAGTTTTTTGCTGCGGAATACCGCCTCGACTATCGCCTGCACACCTACCCCAAACCGTTGATCTGCTGGGGCCACGGCTATGTGCTGGGCGGCGGCATGGGCTTGCTGCAAAGCGCATCGGTGCGCATCGTCACCCCCAGCAGCCGTTTGGCCATGCCCGAGATCAGCATCGGGCTGTACCCGGACGTGGGCGCCAGTTGGTTCCTGTCGCGCCTGCCGGGCAAGCTGGGGTTGTTCCTCGGCCTTACCGGCGCGCACATCAACGGCCGCGACGCGCTGGATTTGGGCCTGGCCGACCGTTTCCTGCGTGAGGACCAGCAAGACGAACTGCTCGAAGGCCTGCTGCAACTGAACTGGCAGGAACAGACCGCGATGCAGCTCAACAGCCTGCTCAAGGCCTTGGCCCAGGAAGCCGTCGACCAGCAACCCGACGCGCAATGGCTGCCACGCCGAGCGCAGATCGATGAATGGCTGGATGTCAGTGACGTGCGCTGTGCCTGGCGTGCCTTGAGCCTGTTGCGCGACCACGCAGACCCATTGTTCAGCCGCGCCGGCACGACCCTCAGCGAAGGCTGCCCGCTGACCGCGCACTTGGTGTGGGAGCAACAGCAGCGCGTCCGTCACCTGTCGCTGGCCGAGGTGTTCCAGATGGACTACACCCTGAGCCTGAATTGCTGCCGCCACCCGGAATTCAGCGAAGGGGTCCGCGCGCGGTTGATCGACAAAGACCAGAAGCCTCATTGGCATTGGCCGGATATCAATGCCATTCCAGAAGCCGTGGTACAGGCCCACTTCAACAAAGCCTGGGAAGGCCGCCATCCGCTTGCGGATTTCTCCTACTTTTGACAGTCAGGTTTTTGGCTTTTTAACGCTGAATGAACAATTGTCCGGCTGACTGTCCTGGCAGATATACACCGGCAGGTCGAAGGGGTCGCTGGCGAGGCGCCAATGCAACGTACCGGTCAGCGACATCGTCTCCACCTCCCCCGATCTGCCGTATCGCAAGTCCACCCTGTGCCCTTCGTTGGTGAGGTAGCTGCACTTGTCGATATAGCCGCCGTCCCGATCCTGCTCCCAGCCCGGGGTAAAAATGGCGCCAATAAACTGGTCGACAAACTGCCGATGACCGATCTTCGGGCTTTGCCACAGCACTGTTCCAGCCGTCGCCTGGAAGTAGCCGTCGACATATTTGATTGCCGAGGGATAAGGGCAGCCTTGCTCCGCTTGCACGTGTGCAACACCACAGACCATCAGGAGTAAAACGCACGCCAATTGTCTGATCATCTGGGCTCCATTCGCTCACTGGGCAATCGAAAAGGCGCAACGGCCTCCCCCAGTTAAATACACAAGAACCCCAAACAATAGCTGTTAAATCTGACAGTAGCGCTAAACGCTACGAAAAAGCGGCGCTTCCTGCGCCGCTTGCCTTCAAGCCCTGTCAACGATGGCCACCGCGGCCTCCGCCATGATCGCCACCGCGACCACGCCCGCCATTGCCCCAGCGATCACCCCAGCCCTGGTTTGGATAAGGCCGGTAACCCATGCGGGGCCCTGGATAGTAACGCGGTGCTGGCTGGTAATAACGCGGGGCCGGCGCGTAGTAACGCGGGGCCGGGTAATAGTCACGCCGATATTGATACGCCGGGCCGCCGCCGTAATACACCGGGGCCGGAGCGGTATAGACCTCGGAACGGTAATAACTTTGGCCTCCATCGTAATAGGGCACGCACGCAGAAAGGGTCAGACCGAGCACAGCAATAAGAAACAGTCGTCGATACATGGCGGCCTCCTGGACCGCGAAAGAGCACCGCCAGCGACGCTGGGGAGCGGCATTCAGCGTTTGCTGAATGACGAAACATCTGACATCAAAAAGCGAAACTGGTGCGATTTCGACACAGACTGAAACATCTGTTTCGGACAAACCAAGCGCCTCATTGCAGTGCGGCGACGCACCAGTGCAACGCACCCGCCCGCACTCAGGCGTGGGGCGTTTCGCGCAAACCCGCGATCTACACGCCCGCGTCCTACTTGGCACGACTCTCGCTTTGCCTCTTGCGTGCAGGATTCATCACAGGTTCGCGGCACCACAATTTGCAATGGCCGACTAGGGTTCCGGCTCGCGAAACGCGAGTGGCTGGTCCGAGAGTTGGCGACCTCCAGTTGAGGTTACACGGCGGGATAAAAGCCCGGGAGACAAGCCACCGTTCAAGGTGCCGCGTTGCTCCTGCTCGCCCTCGATCAACTGGAGAAGCCCCATGCCCGCAATCCGTTTACCCGCCCTGCTCGCCGCCGCCTTTGCCGCTCTACTGAGCGTCCAGACCCAAGCCGCCGCCAAAGACCACTTCAGCGTGTGCTGGACGATCTATGCCGGCTGGATGCCATGGGAGTATGCCGGCAGCCAAGGCATCCTCGACAAGTGGGCCAAGAAGTACGGCATCAGCATCGACGTGGTGCAGCTCAATGACTACGTCGAATCCATCAACCAGTACACTGCCGGCCAGTTCGACGGTTGCACCATGACCAACATGGACGCCCTGACCATCCCCGCCGCCGGTGGCGTCGACAGCACCGCACTGATCGTCAGCGACTTCTCCAACGGCAACGACGGCGTGGTGCTCAAAGGCAGCGGCAAGACCGTGGCCGACCTCAAGGGCATGAACGTCAACCTGGTGGAACTCTCGGTGTCGCACTACCTGCTGGCCCGTGCGCTGGAGTCGGCCGACCTCAGCGAAAAAGACCTGAAAGTGGTCAACACTTCCGACGCCGACATCGCCGCCGCCTTCAACACCGACCAGGTGCAAGCGGTGACGACCTGGAACCCGATGCTCTCCGAGATCAACGCCAAACCCGGCGTCACCCAGGTGTTCGACTCCAGCAAAGTGCCCGGCGAAATCATGGACATGATGGTGGTCAACACCCAGACCCTCAAGGACAACCCGGCCCTGGGCAAAGCCCTCACCGGCGCCTGGTTCGAAGTGGTCGCGCTGATGAACGCCAAAGGCGCCGCCAGCAGCGAAGCCCTGGAGCATATGGCCAAGGCCTCCGGTACCGACCTCAAGGGGTTCCAGTCGCAACTGGACACCACCAAGTTGTTCGCCACCCCCAAGGAAGCCCTGGCCTTCGCCACCAGCGCGCAGTTGCCCGCGACCATGCGCAAGGTCGCCGAGTTCTCCTTCCAACACGGCCTGTTGGGTGAAGGCGCCAAGGACACCAGCGCCGTGGGCATGAGCTTCGCCAACGGCGTGACCAGCGGCGACAAAGCCAACCTCAAGCTGCAATTCGACCCCCGCTACGTGCAGATGGCCGCCGACGGCACGCTGTAAGAGGACCCGGCCATGCGCCTGATCAACCGTCACCCGGACCGCTCCAGCCGCCTGCTGTTGGTGCTGCTGCCGTTCGCCCTGCTGCTGTTCGCCTACTTCGTGGGCTCGGCCGAGCGCCTGGCGGATAACCCCAACGACAAACTGCTGCCCAGTGCCGGGCAAATGTTCGAGGCGGTCAAGCGCCTGGCGTTCAGCGCAGACAGCCGCACCGGCGACTACGTACTGTGGCAAGACAGCGCGTCGAGCCTGCGCCGCCTCGCGCTCGGCCTGGGCATCAGCGCCCTCGCCGGCCTGTGCCTGGGAATTGCCGCCGGTACGTTGCCGTTGTTCGGCGCGCCGTTGTCGCCGTTGCTGACGGTGCTGTCGATGGTGCCACCGCTGGCGATCCTGCCGATTCTGTTCATCGTGTTTGGCCTGGGGGAATTGTCCAAGGTGATGCTGATCGTCATCGGCGTCACACCGTGCCTGGCCCGCGACCTGGAACAGCGCGCACGCGAGATTCCGGTGGAGCTGCTGGTGAAGGCACAGACCCTCGGCGCCTCGACCTGGACCTTGATGCTGCGCGTGGTGTTGCCGCAATTGCTGCCGCGCCTGCTGATCTCGCTGCGGCTGATGCTGGGCTCGGCGTGGCTGTTCCTGATCGCCGCCGAAGCCATCGCCTCCACCGACGGCTTGGGCTACCGGATCTTCCTGGTGCGCCGCTACCTGGCGATGGACGTGATCTTGCCCTACGTGGTGTGGATCACCCTGCTCGCCTGGCTGATGGACTGGGGCCTCAAGGCCCTGACCCGGCGCGCGTTCCCCTGGTACGAAGGAGCGCGGGCATGAGCTTTATCAGCGTCAACAACGTGTGGCAGCGCTATGGCGATCAGGTGGTGCTGGAGGGGTTGAATCTGCAGGTCGCCGAGGGCGAATTTTGCACGCTGGTCGGCACCTCGGGCTGTGGCAAATCGACGTTTCTGCGCCTGCTGCTGGGCCAGGAAACCGCGAGCAAGGGCCAGATCCTGCTGGACGGCCAACCGCTCGCCGGCGAGCCGGATGCCAGCCGTGGCGTGGTGTTCCAGCGCTACTCGGTGTTCCCGCACCTGAGCGTGCTCGACAACGTCACCCTAGGCCTTGAGCTACCACGCTCGCCGTTGCTCGGACGGTTGTTCGGCAAGGCCAAAAAAGCCGCCCGCGAACAGGCCGCCGCGCTGCTGCACAAAGTCGGCCTCGGCCACGCCCTCGACAAGTACCCGGCGCAGCTCTCCGGCGGCATGCAACAACGCCTGGCCATCGCCCAGGCCTTGATCATGAAACCGCGCGTATTGCTGCTGGACGAACCCTTCGGCGCCCTCGACCCCGGCATTCGCAAAGACATGCACCAGCTACTGCTGGAACTGTGGCGCGAAACCCGGCTGACGGTGTTCATGGTCACCCACGACCTCAGCGAAGGCTTCAGCCTCGGCACGCGCCTGCTGGTGTTCGACAAAGTCCGCGTCGACCCCCACGCCCCCGGCGCCTATGGCGCGCGTATCACCTACGACATCCCTTTGAACTGCGCACGCCGCAAGGCGTTCGCTGCCGAACTTGGAGCGACTTCCCAATGACCGATTCGACTCAACTGTTCCCGCCGTTCGCCGAAGAAATGCTGCCCGGCGGCGGCCACCGTTCCTTCGTGCTCAAGCGCGGCCAACTGCTGCGCCTCACCGATATTCGCGGCGGCGCCAACGTCAGCCTGACCCTGCTCAACGCCAACGAAAAAACCGAACGCCTGAACCTGCCCGACAGCCTCAAATGCCAACACACCGCCAAGCTCACCCGCGGCCACTGCCTGTACTCGGACATGGGCCGCGTACTGGCGGCGATCACCGCCGACACCTGCGGCTGGAGTGACAGCATCGGCGGCGTGCTGTGCGCGGCCGAGGTGGCCGAGAAGTACGGCCAGGGGCGCTACCAGGAACTGCGCAACGGCTTCTACCGCAACGGCGCCGACAACCTGCTGGTGGAATTGGGCAAGTGGGGCCTGGGCCTGTCCGACCTGCTGATGACCCTCAACCTGTTCAGCAAAGTCAGCGTGGATGACGACGGTGGCCTGCACTTCGTGCCGGGCAATTCCACCGCCGGCGACTACATCGAACTCTACGCACCGATGGACACCCTGGTGGTGCTCACCGCCCTGCAACACCCGATGGACCCCAACCCCGCATACGCCCCACAACCGCTGAAACTGAGCTGGATGAACGCCGACCCAAGCGTCGCCGAACACTGCCGCACCTCGCGCCCGGAAAACGCGCGCGGTTTTATCAACACCGACCGCCTGTTCGCCTGAGGAGCTGCCATGTCTATCGCACTGAAACAACCGGACGCAGCGGTGTACCGCGCCACCATCCCCGCCGGCGAGCCGTGGCTGATGGAGGTCAAGGCCGGGCAGACCCTGCGCATCCTTGATCTGGAGGGCAACCAGGCGGTCGATACGCTGTTCTACAGCGCAAAAAACCCGCGCGAGCGCTACGACGTGCAACGCACGTTGCGCCGCCAGAACAACGTGTACCTGGGCACCGGCAGCGTGCTGTATTCCAACCTCGGCCAGCCGATGCTGACCCTCGTCGAAGACACCTGCGGGCGCCACGACACCCTCGGCGGCGCCTGTGCCCAAGAGAGCAACACCGTGCGCTACGCCCTGGAAAAACGCTACATGCACAGCTGCCGCGACAACTACCTGCGGGCCTGCGCCCACGACGGTCGCCTGGGCAAAAGCGACATCGGGCCGAACATCAATTTCTTCATGAATGTGCCGGTCACGGCCGACGGCGGGCTGACCTTCGAAGACGGCATTTCCGCCCCCGGCAAGTACGTCGAGCTGCGCGCAGAGATGGACGTGATCGTGCTGATCTCCAACTGCCCGCAATTGAACAACCCGTGCAATGCGTACAACCCGACCCCGGCGGAGTTACTCGTATGGAACTGAAATTCAAGCGCTTGCGCCGTTGGCTGTTCGCCCTGTGCCAGGCCCGCAGCGGGCAGTGCCTGCGCAACCACTGAAGCATGTGGGAGGGGGCTTGCCCCCGATGGCGGCGAGTCAGCCAAACATGCACCCACTGGCTCACCACCATCGGGAGCCCCCCCACACTCATGACATGCACTGCGGACGACCGTAGTGCTCCCTCACTTTGCGGGACGGCCCGCAGGGTTTTGCCCATGTTCGAAAAACTGCTGATTGCCAACCGTGGCGCCATCGCCTGCCGCATCCTGCGCACCTTGCGCGAACTACACGTCAAGGGCGTCGCCGTGTACGCCGAAGCCGATGCGGCCAGCCTGCACATTCAACAAGCCGACGAAGCCTACAGCCTCGGTGAAGGCGCGGCGGCCGGCACCTACCTGGCGGTGGACAAAATCCTCACCATCGCCAAAGCCAGCGGCGCCACCGCGATTCATCCCGGCTACGGTTTTCTCTCGGAAAACGCCGCCTTCGCGCAAGCCTGCGAAAACGCCGGCATCGCCTTCATCGGGCCGACCCCGCAACAACTGCGCGTCTTCGGCCTCAAGCACACGGCCCGGGCGCTGGCCAAGCAACAGCAGATTCCCTTGCTCGAAGGCAGCGAACTGCTCGACAGCCTCGACGCCCTCACCGAAAAAGGCCCGCCGCGCAAACTCTGGCTGAGTGCCGAAACCACCGAACAGGGCGTCAACCTGTACATTCGCGACAACGGCCCGGGGTTTTGCATGGAAGCCCTGGGCCGC
>NZ_JAKNRV010000439.1:0-3711 GCF_023072625.1 Pseudomonas emilianonis | reverse complement strand
CGCGGCTGATCGCCCGTGCCGAACGCCTGCGCCAGGGCTTGCGCGGCCGCAGTGCGCTGATTGAGTGCCTGTCGTTCGGCTCGTTCAACCAAGCGTTCAAGCCCAACCGCACGGCTTTCGACTGGCTCAGCCGTGACCCGGATGAAGTCGACCGCTACCTCCACGATCCGCTCTGCGGGTTCCGCTGCACCAACCAACTGTGGTTCGACCTGCTGGGCGGCTTGCAGCAAATCAGCAAAGCGTCCAATCTCGCGCAGATCGATCCGGGCTTGCCCATCCTGGTGATCGGCGGCGAATGTGATCCGGTGAGTGAAGGCAAGCGTCTCAAAAGCCTGGCCCATGCCCTGCGTGAGGCCGGCTGCCAGAACCTGCAACTGAATATCTACCCGCAGGCGCGTCACGAAGTGTTCAACGAAACCAACCGCGACGAAGTCACCGCGGATGTGCTGACGTGGCTCGACCAGGCCCTGACCTTGCGCAGGCCAGCTCGCTGCGAATAATTTTTCGTTTAAAATCAGCCAATTAAATTATCGATTAGCCACAGGATGCACCTTTAGATGACCCAGGTAACCAACACCCCTTACGAAGCCCTCGAAGTCGGCCAGACCGCCAGCTACAGCAAGACCGTCGAAGAGCGCGATATCCAGTTGTTCGCCGCCATGTCCGGCGACCACAACCCCCTGCACCTGGATGCCGAATTTGCCAAGGCGACCATGTTCAAGGAGCGAATTGCCCACGGCATGTTCAGCGGCGCCCTGATCAGTGCGGCCGTTGCCTGTGAGCTGCCTGGGCCGGGCACGATCTATATCGGCCAGCAGATGAGCTTCCAGAAGCCGGTGAAAATCGGCGACACCCTGACCGTGCGTCTGGAAATCCTCGAGAAGCTGCCGAAGTTCCGCGTGCGTATCGCCACCCGCGTGTTCAACCAGCGCGATGAACTGGTGGTGGATGGCGAGGCGGAGATCCTCGCGCCACGCAAGCAACTGGTCGTGACGTTGACCGAGCTGCCGGCCATCACCATCGGCTGATCAGCCCCCATAAAAAATCCCCGCATCGGCGGGGATTTTTTATTCAGCGACGACTCACGACTGAGCGCGAGCCTGGTTACGCAGGGCTTTGACCTGATCGTGATTGCGTTGCACGCCGTGGTACTGACGCTCAACCAGGTCACGGATACCCAGCAGGTTGTGCTTGTTGATCTTCTCGATCGCTTCTTTGTAAGCCTTGAGTGCGTGATCTTCACCGCGCTCGGCTTCGTTCAATACAGCCTCTTCGTCTTTACCGGTCACCATCGACTTCACATCGACCCAGCCACGGTGCAGGGCGCCGGCAACGCTGCCGGAATTTTCCGGATCGCCACCCAGGGCACGCACGGCGGTTTTCAGCTCGGCCACAGCGGTTGTGCAGTCTGCGGAGCGCTTGGCAAACAGCGCTTTGAGTTCTGGATGTTTGATGTCGTCAGCGCACTCTTTAAAACCTTTTTGACCGTCAATGCTGGTTTCGATCAGGTCGTTCAGTACCGAGATGGACTCTTTATTGATATCAGTCATTTTTCAATTCCTTATGCCGGTTGAGAAAGGTTGTCTGAATGATTGCAGCGGCCGTGCCAGGTTTTAAAAAACGACTTTCTCTTTTAATTTCAATATCTTAAAAAGATTTGAACGTTCTGTATGTGCGTTATTTGCATGATCTGTCATTTGGCCTTCATGCAGAATGCCTGTATTTTCGAAGACCTCGATGCAAACGCCTGAGCCGTCATGAATCCCGAAAAACTCGAATTGCTGATCACCCGCGAAATGCCCTTCGGTAAGTACAAGGGACGGATCATCGCCGACCTGCCTGGCCCCTACCTGAACTGGTTCGCCCGTGAAGGTTTCCCCCACGGCGAGCTGGGCGGGTTGCTGGCATTGATGCAGGAAATCGACCACAACGGCCTGTCCGAACTGCTGGAACCGCTGCGCGCCAAGCACGGCAAACCCGCGCCTCGCCATTAGGAGCCCACGCCATGCCATGGAATGCAGCCAACGAACCCCACTGGCAGGCCATCGCCGACCACTATGAGCTGGAGCCGGGCCCGATCAACCTGGAAAATGGCTACTTCGGGCGTATGAGCCGCGCGGTACAGGCGCAGTACCTTGAGCACGTCGCGTTTATCAACCACAGTAACGCGGTGCATGTGCGTCAGCGTTTCGAGCAAGGCGAAAACGTCGAGATCCGCCGCCAACTGGCCAAGCTGATCGACGCCGACCCCGAGTCGGTCGCCTTCACCCGCAACGCCACCGAAGCCTTGCAGTCGCTGATCCGCAACTACAACCGCCTGCAGCCGGGCGACCAAGTGCTGATCAGCGATTGTATTGCGGGATCACGGCGTTCACGTTCATCGGGCGCGATCAGCAGGCGATGGCGGACCGCCTGCTCAAGGACTACAACCTGTTAACCACCACTCGAGTGGGTGCGTCGTTTGGCACCTGTATCCGGGTGACGCCGGGCTTGGTGACGTCCGCGGCGGACATCGATGTACTGGTCACCGCCATCACCGCACTCAGCACGGACTGAAAATGTGGGAGGGGGCTTGCCCCCGATAGCAGAGTGTCAGTCACCGAAAATATCGACTGATAGACCGCTATCGGGGGCAAGCCCCCTCCCACATTTGGATGTGTGTTGGGTTCAAGGTTTTGCGCAGGCAAAAAAAAGCGGCACACCGACCAAGTGCACCGCAAAAAATGCCGTTAAGCACAGCAACAACGATTCGATAAATCAGCTCAGTCCAGCAGTGCCAGCGCCTCAGCGGTGACTTCCTGGATACGTGCCCAGTCGCCGTTCTTGACCCACTCGGGGTCGAGCATCCAGCTACCGCCCACGCACATCACGTTTTTCAACGCCATGTAGCTCTTGATATTGGCCGGGCTGACGCCGCCGGTCGGGCAGAATTTCACTTCGCCAAACGGGCCGCCCAGGGCTTTGATGGCTGCGACGCCACCGCTGACTTCCGCCGGGAACAGCTTGAAGCGGCGATAACCCAGGCCATAGCCTTCCATGATCCCGGAGGCGTTGCTGATACCCGGCAGCAGCGGGATCGGGCTGTGTACCGAGGCTTCAAGCAGGTCGCGGGTAATGCCGGGGGTAACGATAAATTGCGAGCCGGCAACGGTGGCCGCTTCGAGCATATGGCGATCGAGCACGGTGCCGGCGCCGGTACAAAACTCCGGACGCTGCTCGCGCAGGACCTGAATGGCCTTGAGGCCAAACTCGGAACGCAGGGTCACTTCCAATGCGGTCAAACCACCGGCTGCCAGGGCGTCGGCCAGCGGCAAGATGTCCTGTTCGCGGGCGATGGTGATCACTGGCAGTATCCGCGCCTTGGCGCAGAGACTGTCGATCAGGGCAACTTTATCCGCCATGGACACGGTCGATTGAGGGCTTTTCATCGCGGCTGATCCTTGGCTCATGGGCACCAGTAAATCTCTAAAGTAGGTTGCAAAAACGCGCGAATCGGCATGGCAGCAACGTCGTCACTGGCCAGCGCGGCGCTCAAGGTGGTCAATTTCGAACTGCCGGAGATCGACAGTACGGTGTAGTTCGCCGTGGAGGTGTGGGTGTACTGAGACCTTAGCCTTGCGGTGTTCGGAATGGCCTCATCGGGAGCAAGCCCCCTCCCACCCTAGACCGCGTTCTCATGCACAACTCGGTCAACTGTGGGAGGGGGCTTGC
>NZ_JAKNRV010000438.1:0-3731 GCF_023072625.1 Pseudomonas emilianonis | reverse complement strand
CGACCTGTTGCCAACCCTGGTGGAACTGGCCGGCGGCGCACTCGAACCGCACTTGCCCCTGGACGGCCGCTCGCTGGTCCCGCACTTGCACGGCCAGGGCGGGCACGACGAAGTGTTCGGCGAATACATGGCCGAAGGCACCGTCAGCCCGCTGATGATGATTCGCCGTGGCGCCTACAAATTCATCTACAGCGAAGACGATCCCTGCCTACTGTTCGATGTACACAATGACCCACGGGAACAGGAAGAACTCAGCCAGTCGCCGCAACACCGGGCGCTGTTTACAGCCTTTCTGACTGAGGCACGGGCCAAATGGGACATCCCGGCGATCCATCAACAAGTGCTCGCCAGCCAACGCCGTCGGCGCCTGGTGTTTGAGGCACTGACCCAAGGCAAGCTGAAGAGCTGGGATCACCAGCCACTGGTGGACGCCAGTCAGCAATACATGCGCAACCATATCGACCTCGACGACCTGGAGCGCAAGGCACGTTATCCACAACCCTGCCAACACTAATAAAACAGAGGGAAGGCCATGCAAAAGTTGACTGTGGTGCTGGGCATAGCGGGCATGGTGGCGTTGAGCAGCGCCGCCGTGTACGCAGATGCCCGTTGTGAGACGGTGAAGATGGCCGATCCAGGCTGGAGCGATATCGCCGCCACCAATGCCGTCGCCGGTTTTCTGCTGACGGGCATGGGCTACAAGGCCAAGGTCGACACCCTGGCGGTGCCGATCACCTTCGGCGGGCTCAAGGACGGCCAGGTGGATGTGTTCCTGGGTAACTGGATGCCGGCGCAGCAAGGTTTCTACGACAAGTTCGTGGCCAACGGCGATGTGGTGCAGTTGGCGAAAAACCTCGACGGCACCGAATTCACCCTCGCCGTGCCGGACTATGTGTGGGACGCCGGGGTGCATGACTTTGCTGATCTGAGTAAATTCGCCGACAAATTCGACAAGAAGATCTATGGCATCGGCTCCGGCGCGCCGGCAAACCTCTCGCTGCAGGAGATCATCAAGAAGAACGACTTCGACCTGGGCAAATGGAAGCTGGTCGAGTCCAGCGAACAGGCGATGCTTGCCGAAGTCTCACGGGCGGTGAAGAAACAGCGCTTCATCACCTTCCTCGGCTGGACTCCACACCCGATGAACGTGCAGTTGAAAATGCATTACCTCAAGGGCGGCGAGAAGTACTTCGGCGACACCGGCAGCGTGTATACCCTGACCCGCAAGGGTTATGCACAGGCCTGCCCGAACGTAGGAAAACTGCTGACCAACCTGAGTTTCACCCAGGCGATGGAGAACAGCATCATGGCCGAGGTGGCCAACAATAAGGTCAGCAATGCGGATGCGGCAAAAGCGTGGATCAAGGCCAACCCGGCAGTGTTGGACAAGTGGCTCGACGGCGTAAAAACCGTGGACGGCCAGGATGCATTGGCGGCTGTAAAAGCCAAACTCTAAAGCCGGCCACTGTCCAAATGTGGGAGGGGGCTTGCTCCCGATAACGGTGGATCAGTCACTACATCATTGACTGTCAGTCCGCGATCGGGAGCAAGCCCCCTCCCACAAAAGCCGGCGTGTACTGATACCCTGAGCCAAACCTTTCTATCCGAGTTTGCGATGCACCGGCCCAACCGCCACACACTCTTTCCCTTCCTCAGCTGGCTGCCGCGCCAAACCCGCGCCAGCGTCGGCCGGGATGCAATCGTCGGCCTCAGCGGCGCGGTTCTGGCCTTGCCGCAGTCGATTGCCTACGCGCTCATCGCCGGTCTCCCACCGGAATACGGCCTGTACGCCGCGATCATCCCGGTGCTGATCGCGTGTCTTTGGGGTTCGTCCTGGCACCTGATCTGCGGCCCCACGGCGGCGATTTCCATCGTGCTCTACGCCAGCATCAGCCCCCTGGCCGTGCCGGGCTCACAGGACTACATCACCTTGATCCTGCTGCTGACCTTCCTCGCCGGGGTGTTCCAGTGGTTGCTCGGCCTATTGCGCTTCGGCGCGTTGGTGAACTTTATCTCCCATTCGGTGGTGCTGGGGTTCACCCTCGGCGCCGCCGTGGTGATTGCCCTCGGCCAACTGCCCAACCTGCTGGGCCTGGATTTGCCGAGCCAGGCCACGGCGATCAACAGCTTGCTGGAACTGATCGACCATGGCGCCGAGTGGGACCACGCCTCACTCCTGCTCGGGCTGGGCACCTTGCTGGTGGGCGCACTGCTCAAATACCTGCTGCCGCGCTGGCCGACGCTGTTGATCACGCTCGCGCTGGGCAGTCTGGCCGCCTGGCTGTGGCCGGCGATGTTCGGGCATGTGGCACTGGTCAGCGCATTTATCGGCAAGCTGCCGCCATTCAGCCCGTTGCCGCTGGACCTGGACATGGTCTTGCGCCTGCTGCCCAGCGCCGTGGCGGTGGGCATGCTCGGGTTGGTGACCAGCCTGTCGATTGCCCGCTCGCTGGCGGCGCGCTCGCAGCAATTGCTCGACGCCAACCAGGAAGTTCGAGCGCAGGGTTTATCCAACATCGTCGGCGGATTTTTCTCCGGCTACCTGTCGGCCGGTTCCTTTACGCGCTCCGGCCTCAGCTATGAAGCGGGCGCCTGTTCACCGTTGGCGGGGGTATTTTCTGCACTGTGGGTGGCGTTATTCGCGCTGTTTGGCGCGGCGCTGATCGCACACATACCGATCCCGAGCATGGCCGCGAGCATCCTGCTGATCAGTTGGGGCCTGGTGGACCATCGGGGCATTCGCGCATTGTTCCGGGTCAGTCGCGCCGAGTTTGTGGTGATGAGCCTGACCTGCATCGCCACCTTGCTGCTGGAGCTGCAAACCGCGATTTACGCCGGGGTGCTCGCCTCGTTGTTTTTCTACCTCAAGCGCACCTCGCAGCCGCGGGTTCAGCAATGGCGCGACGGCGAGGAAGAGGTGCTGCGGGTCGGCGGCTCGATCTTTTTTGGCGCCAGCCATTACCTGCAAGTGCGCCTGCAAAGCCTGCAGTGTGAGCGGGTGGTGATCGAGGCGCAGCAGATCAACTTTATCGACTATTCCGGAGTGGAGATGCTGCACCAGGAAGCGCGGCGATTGAAAGCGCTGGGGCGCAGCCTGACCTTGCGCCGGGCCCGGCCACAGGTCGTCGATGAATTGAAAAAGCTGGAAGGCGCCGACAACTGCCCCATCCATTTCGAAGACTGAATACGATCAAAACTGTGGGAGGGGGCTTGCCCCCGATAGCCGTCGTGCAGCCGATGCATGTTTGGCTGACTCACCGCTATCGGGAGCAAGCCCCCTCCCACCTTTCGAGTTGCGTCAAGCCAATTGGCGGCGCAGTTCGGCCAACACCGGCGCCGAATCCGGGCGCACGCCACGCCACAGGAAGAACGCTTCCGCCGCCTGCTCCACCAGCATGCCCAGACCATCCATTGCCACCGCCGCACCGTGTTCCGTGGCCCAGCGGCAGAACGCGGTCGGTTCCTTGGCGTACATCATGTCGTAGCAAAACGTCTTGCCCGGCGCGATCAGGCTGCCCGCAATCGGCGGTACATCGCCCGACAGGCTGGCGGAGGTGGCATTGATGATCACGTCCACCGGCTCACACAGCCAGTCGAAACCACTGGCAGACACCGGGCCCAAATCGTCGAACAACTCGGCGAGCATTTCGGCCTTTTCCACGGTGCGGTTGGCGATGACCAGCGACGCCGGCCGCTCGGCCAGCAACGGCTCCAACGCCCCGCGCACCGCG
>NZ_JAKNRV010000437.1:0-3752 GCF_023072625.1 Pseudomonas emilianonis | reverse complement strand
CCGACCTTGGCCAACTGGTCCTTGATGATCACCGCAATCTGCTCGTCGGCTTCGTTGCCAGCGTTGACCACGTAGTTCAGCTTCAAGTCCTTGGCACCGGCATCGGCCAGCAGTTTCTTCGCGGCGGCAGGTCGGCCGGGCGTTGTTCGGACAGGCGTTGTGCAATTTTCAGACGGTCCACGGAGTGCACCCAAGCGAAGTTCTCGGCGATCGCGCGAGTCTTGTTCGATTGAATGGGGCCGATGAAGTGCCAACTCAAGGGCAGGTCGGTTAATTCGGCCTGTTTGCCCAAGGCTTCCTGCAGGTAGTTTTCACCGAAATCACACATCCCGGCGGCATAGGCTTCGCGCACGGCTTGCGCGGGCTTGGTCTTGCTCACGGCCAGCAGGTGGATGCTGTTTGCGTCACGTTGCACGGCGTCGGCTGCGGCGCGGATGCGCTGGCTAACCAGGCCAATGTTGTCTGCTATCGTCGACATTCAAGATGCGCCCGTGGATATGGAGTCCGCGGCATTCTACTGGAAATGGAAAGCCCTATGGATATCACTGAATTACTCACGCAAAGCGTGCACCGGGGCGCCTCCGACCTGCACCTGTCGGCCGGCCTGGCGCCGATGCTGCGGGTGGATGGCGAGGTATGGTCGCTGGATGGGCCGGTGCTGTCAGCCACTCACGTGGCGGCTTTGCTCAGCCCTTTGCTCAACCGCTATCAACAAAAGGATTTCGAAACATCTCTTGAAACGGATTTTGCCTTCGAACTGCCCGGCGTGGGGCGATTCCGGGTGAATGTGTTCCAGCAGGCGCGCGGCATGGGCGCGGTGTTTCGCAGCATACCCGCGCAGGTCCAGAGCCTGGAAAGCCTCGGGTTGGGCGCGGTGTTCCAGCGTATCGCCCAGTTGCCGCGCGGCCTGGTGCTGGTGACCGGGCCCACCGGCTCGGGCAAGTCCACCACCCTGGCGGCGATGATCGATCACCTCAACCAGCATCGGCGCCAGCACATCCTCACGCTGGAAGACCCCATCGAATTTATCCACCAGCCCAACCGGTCTCTGATCAACCAGCGCCAGGTGCATCGCGACACCCAGAGTTTTTCGGCAGCCTTGCGCTCGGCGCTGCGGCAAGACCCGGATGTGATTCTGGTGGGGGAGCTGCGTGACCTGGAAACCATCCGCCTGGCGCTGACGGCGGCTGAGACCGGGCATCTGGTCTTTGGCACCCTGCACACCGCGTCGGCGGCCAAGACCGTGGATCGCCTGGTGGACGTGTTCCCGGCGGGGGAAAAGCCCATGGTCCGCTCGATGCTCTCGGAGTCGCTGCAGGCGGTGGTGTCCCAGGTGCTGGTCAAGAAGATCGGCGGTGGACGTGTGGCGGCCCATGAAATCATGCTGAGCACGCCGGCCATTCGCAACCTGATCCGCGAAGACAAGGTGGCGCAGATGGTCTCGGCGATGCAGACCGGCGGGGCGTTAGGGATGAAGACGCTGGATATGAGTTTGAAGGCGTTGGTCACAGAGGGCGTGATCAGCCGGGAAGAGGCGCGGGAGAAGGCGAGGGTGCCGACAGACATATGAGGTCTTGTGGGCAATGAAATCAAATGTGGGAGGGGCTTGCCCCCGATTGCAGTGGGTCAGCTACAGATAAGCTGACTGGTCCACCGCTATCGGGGGCAAGCCCCCTCCCACATTGGTACTGTATTCCAGCTTTAGATCAACGTTGGACGATCCGCAGGTTGTTCTGTTCTTTCGGCAGAACCCGCTTGGCGATCACGTAGTTCTTGTCCCAGAACGGCTTCTTCAGCGTATCGATGCTGACCGACTTGCCACGACGCGGTGCGTGGATAAAGCGGTCGTTGCCCAGGTAGATGGCAACGTGGTTAACCTGGCGGCTCTTCAATTTGAAGAACAGCAGGTCGCCCGGTTTCAAGTCCTTGCGATCAACCTTCTGCCCGTGGCCGGCGGCCATGGCGTTGGAGGTGCGCGGTAAATCCACGGCGGCAACGTTGTTAAACGCATATTTCACCAAGCCGCTGCAGTCGAAGCCTTTACTTGGGCTGCTGCCGCCCCAACGATAAGGTGTACCGAGCACATTAACGGCGCGGCTGAGGACGGTGCTGCTTTGCTTGGTGTTGCCTGCCATCAGGCCGGGTGCTGCCTTACCGTGGGCCTTGCTCAGTTGAGTCGGGCGGCTGACGGTGGGCTTTACAGATTTGGCCGTGCTGGGCGTGCTGTGAACTTTAGGGGTGAAACCGTTGACGTTAGGAAGTCGTTGCTCACGATTGGTGGCGTGGGCGGCCAGTGGCATTAATAGGCAAATGGTTAGCCATGTCTTGAAAAATGGTCGCATTAGGCGTGGCTCTTATGGGTTTGCGCGCAACTTTATAACAGCTTTTTGTGTCGTTCTCAGGCCGTTTGTCGACTGAACCTTGGGGTCAAACTCAGGAAATGCGCGACGAATCGCCGCAATTGTCCTACACAGGTCAGGTGGCATAAGGCTTTCAGGGGAGGGAAGATACCATCGGCCATACGTCGGGCGCATGTAAAAAAGTCACAAAGAAAGTGAAAAAATTTATCTATCGCAGCCAAAGAGGTACTCCATGAACACCTATCGACAGGATGTTTCGCAGCAAGACACCCACAGCAAGGTGATCGGTTACCTGCTCTGGATTTTTGGTTTTACCGGAGCGCATCGCTTCTATTACGGTAAACCCGTCACCGGGACGATCTGGTTTTTCACGTTGGGCTTGTTGGGTATTGGCTGGCTGATCGACCTGTTCCTGATTCCTGCCATGGACCGTGAAGCCGACCTGCGTTTTACCGCCGGCCCGATCGAATACAACGTGGCCTGGATCCTGTTGGCGTTTCTCGGGGTGTTCGGTGTACACCGGATGTACCAGGGCAAATGGATCACTGGCTTGCTCTACCTGCTGACCGGCGGCCTGTTTCTGGTGGGGGTGCTGTATGACTTCTGGACGTTGAATACGCAGATTTCGATCCGTAACGCCGAGCTAAGAGGCGGGCGCTGAATCTCTCACCCATACAGACAGGCAAATGTGGGAGGGGGCTTGCCCCCTCCCACATTGACTGTGCTCACTCCCGACTTGTATCAGGCCTGGTAGCTGATGCGTCCGTCTACCAGCGTGTAGCGCACGCTCGCCGGCAGGCTATGGCCGATGAACGGGCAGTTTTCGCCCTTGGACAGCCAGTGCTCACCGGCAATCGTCGAGCTGGCTGGATCGAACAGCACCAGATCCGCGGCGGCGCCCACAGCCAACTTGCCTGCCGGTAGGCGCAAGGCTTCGGCAGGGCCGGCGCTCAGGCGTGCCAGCAGCGTTGGCAAGTCGAGCAAGCCATCCTCTACCAGCGTCATTGCCAGCGGCAGCAACAGCTCGACGCAGCTGATACCCGGCTCGGTCGCGCCAAACGGTGCCAGTTTGGCATCGCGCTCGTGGGGTTGGTGATGGCTGGAGATCGCCGACACCACGCCGGACTTCACCGCCGCACGCAAGCCGTCACGGTCGGCACGGGTGCGCAGCGGTGGTTGTACGTGATACAGGCTGGAGAAGTCGATCAGTGCCTCGTCCGTCAGGATCAACTGATACAACGCCACGTCTGCCGTCACCGGCAAACCGCGGGCCTGGGCCTGGGCGATCAGGGCCACACCGCGGGCGCTGGTCAGTTGGCTGAAGTGCGCGCGCACGCCGCTTTGTTCCACCAGCAGCAGGTCGCGGGCCAAGGCCACGGTTTCAGCGGTCTC
>NZ_JAKNRV010000436.1:0-3846 GCF_023072625.1 Pseudomonas emilianonis | reverse complement strand
ACCGCTGCCCGCGCGCCGCTGGCGGCCTTGCAGGTCATCCTGCGGGCGGTCCGGGTTGCGCAGCTTGATGTCGTAGTTGGCGATGATCTCGCGGAGTTCTTCCAAGTGCGGCATGCACTCATCCAGGGTCTTGCCGGCAAACACCACGGCGAACTCTTCACCGCCATAACGGTAGGCGCGTCCGCCGCCATTGACCTTCGACAGCTTGCTGGCCACCAGGCGCAGCACCTGGTCCCCTACGTCGTGACCATGGGTGTCGTTGAAGCGTTTGAAGTGGTCGACGTCGCTCATCGCCAGCACATAGTTGCGTCCCAGCCGCTGCATGCGCTCGTTGAGCGCGCGCCGCCCAGGCAGGCCGGTCAGTTCGTCGCGAAACGCCATCTGATACGCCTCGTGAGCCACCGCGGCCGCAATCATCAGCATCACCTGGCTGCACATGATGTTCAGGGTGAACGGCAGGATAAACGTCTGCGGCAACATCCAGAACAGCCCGATCATCCCCACCATCTGCGCCGCGTGCAACGGACGCGGTAGGTACCAGTATTGCGCCGCCAAGGTCAAAAAGCCGATCAGGAACATCGGGTATGACAGCTGGATCAGGCTCATCCAGGTGCCATGCAGCGCTGGCCAGCGAATTTCCGCCAGCCAGTTCAGCAGCGCCTGGGGATAACTTTGCTCCAGGGCCAACGCCACGCTGCCAATAGCCAGCAGCACCGCACAGCGCGCGACAAAATCACGGAACAAGTGGGTTTTTTCCTGCCACAGCGCATAGATGCTGAACAGCAGCGGCAGCAACAGGCAACACAAGTGGAACACCACGGCGGCGTCTTCGCGCACGCGGCCGTTGTCGCGGTAGAAGTCGGTCTGGGTATCGAGCAGGGAGTAGGCGATATACACCGTGATCATCAGGAACAGTTCACGCTGGCGACGATAGACCGCGCAATACGAACCGCCGAGCAACAGCACCAGGGTCGGCAACACGTTAAACAGCGAGGTGAAGAAGACGTTGAGATCTTTGACATACGCAGCCGAGAGCCCGGCCAGTAACAGCAGCAGTGAAGGTAGGAAATGACTGAAACGTAAAGCGGACGCGCGTGACAAGGGTAAAACTCCGACCCGCCAGGAATGATGGCACTGTGCCACAGTCCAGCCAGTTAAACATACCCTGCCCGGCTTGTATCACATTGCCATCACTGTAACGGCAGCCCATCGCAATCCCTGAGCGCTGCGCTGTGTTTTTTATCGCGCAAAAAAAACCGCCGCCCCGAGAAGGAGCGACGGTTTTTCAAGTGGGCTCGGTGAGGCTTAGTAAGCCAGGCCGAAGTCCTCTTCTTTCATGTCCATCAGGTTGTTGGCGCCCGACAGCATGGTGACCACGTGAGTACGGGTACGCGGCAGGATGCGCTGGAAGTAGAAGCGCGCGGTCTGCAGCTTGGCGGTGTAGAACGCCGCTTCGCTGGTGCCAGCTGCCAGTTTCTCGGCCGCCAGGCGCGCCATGTCGGCCCAGAAGTAAGCCAGGCAGGCATAACCGGAGTACATCAGGTAGTCCACCGAAGCGGCACCGACTTCTTCACGGTCTTTCATCGCCGCCATGCCGACCTTCATGGTCAACTCGCCCCACTCTTTGTTCAGCGCAGCCAGCGGCGTCACGAACTCTTTGACCGCTTCGTTGCCTTCGTTGGCCTGGCAGAACTTGTGCACGATCTTGGTGAAGCCCTTGAGCGCTTCGCCTTGGGTCATCAGCACTTTACGGCCGAGCAGGTCCAGCGCCTGGATGCCGGTGGTGCCTTCGTACAGCATCGAAATGCGGCTGTCGCGCACGTTCTGCTCCATGCCCCACTCGGCGATGAAGCCGTGACCGCCGTAGATCTGCACGCCGTGGTTGGCGGATTCAAAACCGACTTCGGTCATGAACGCCTTGGCGATCGGGGTCATGAATGCCAGCAGGCCATCGGCCTGTTTCTTGGCTTCGTCGTCGGTGCCGTACTTGACGATGTCCACTTGCTTGGCGGTGAAGTACACCATCGCACGGTTACCTTCAGCGAAGGCTTTCATGGTCAGCAGCATGCGGCGCACGTCGGGGTGGACGATGATCGGGTCGGCGGCTTTGTCCGGCGCTTTCGGGCCAGTCAGGGAACGCATTTGCAGGCGGTCACGCGCATATTTCAGGCCGCCCTGGAAGCCGATTTCAGCGTGGGCCAGGCCTTGCAGCGCGGTGCCCAGGCGAGCGGTGTTCATAAAGGTGAACATGCAGTTCAGGCCTTTGTTCGCCGGGCCGATCAGGAAACCGGTGGCCGCGTCGAAGTTCATCACGCAGGTGGCGTTACCGTGGATGCCCATCTTGTGTTCCAGGGAACCACAAGTCACCGCGTTGCGCGCTCCGATCGAACCATCAGCGTTCGGCAGGAATTTGGGCACGATAAACAGCGAGATACCTTTGGTGCCGGCCGGTGCGTCCGGCAGGCGGGCCAGTACGATGTGGACGATGTTATCGGCCATGTCGTGTTCGCCGGCCGAGATGAAGATCTTGGTGCCGGAGACTTTATAGGTACCGTCGGCCTGAGGTTCGGCCTTGGTGCGCAGCATGCCCAGGTCGGTGCCGCAGTGTGGCTCGGTCAGGCACATGGTGCCGGTCCATTCGCCCGACACCAGTTTGGTCAGGTAGGCGTCTTGCTGCTCGGGGGTGCCGTGCTCGGAGATGGTGTTCATCGCACCATGGGACAGGCCTGGGTACATGCCCCACGACCAGTTGGCTTCGCCGACCATTTCGCTGACAGCCAGGCCCAGGGATTCCGGCAGGCCTTGGCCACCGTGCTCCACGTCGTGGGCCAGGCTCGGCCAGCCGCCTTCGACGAACTGTTTGTAGGCTTCTTTGAAACCAGTAGGGGTCTTAACGCCTGACTCGCTCCAGGTACACCCTTCGATGTCACCCACGCGGTTCAACGGTGCCAGTACTTGCTCACAGAACTTGGCGCCTTCTTCGAGAATGGCGTCAACCATGTCCGGAGTAGCGTCCTGGCAAGCCGGCAGGCTCTGATAGTGCGCTTCATAGCCGAGCAGTTCGTCACGAACGAAGCGAATATCACGCAAGGGGGCCTTGTAGTCAGGCATAGCGATAAACCTCTGCTGATGTATCTGGGATGAACAACCGCGTGGGATTTGTTGTTGCGGTCAAACAGGTGTTTGAAACATACGTTTACGACCTGGGGATGTCAAGCGTCGTCCCGCTGCCGTTTGTCATGACACGGCTCAACAGCGCGCACGACAATGCCTGCGGCGAGGTGCCACAAGGGTTATCGGAAAAAAGAGGCGATGTAGGCGCTCGCGGTGTACCGGGTACACCGCATTGCCATAGGGGGGTCAGGCGAAGGTGTCGATCAACGTGCCGAGCATTTCATCGGAAGCCTTGGCGACTTTCGCGCCCAGCTCCACCTGAAATTTACCTTGGGCCATTTCGACCATATTGCTCGCCGAGTTGGTCGGCTGGGCGCGGTCATTGGCCTGCAGAAGGTCGCTCTGGGCGGCCGACGGCTGGGTAGTGGCGGCACTGGCAATCCTGCCGGCGGCCTGGTCGACACGGCTCTGCCCGGACTGAATCGTGCTCAAGCCTGAATAAAACGCGCTGCTGCCAGAGATTTCCATGGCGTGGGCCTGCTGAGAGAATCGTGAAGTTGAATTGAAACAGACATCCTGGCAAAAGGCCCGTCAAAAACACTAATGGCAACTTCAGCCATACCGACGCCAAAAGCCGCTACGCCATGGACATTGCCATGCCCGAAGGCACGCCGATCATTGCGGCGCGCAGCGGTGTGGTGGTGAAGATCGAAAATAGCCAGGCCGGGCGCG
>NZ_JAKNRV010000435.1:0-3850 GCF_023072625.1 Pseudomonas emilianonis | reverse complement strand
GTCGTCGCACCGGCAGCGGCACCGAGCGTGGCCTCGGTGCTCGCGCCCCTGGCTGTCGCCGTAGCGCCGGAAAACGCCAATGATGCGCTGGTGCAGGCCCAGTCCCATATCGACCGCGGTCACTTGAACCAGGCGGCCGATGTATTGGAGCAAGCCATCAAGTACGAAACAAAGCGCAGCGACTTGCGCTTGAAACTGATGGAAGTCTACGGCCTGCAAAACGACAAGGACGGTTTCATCACCCAGGAGCGTCAACTGGTGGCCAATGGTGAAAACCATGCCCAGGTCGAGCAGCTTAAGTCGCGTTTCCCGGCCATGGCCGTGTTGGCCGCGGGGGTGAGTGCCGCCGTGGCCGCCGCCGCGCTGGACGCTCAATACGTCAAGGATCTGATGGAAGACAAGCCCGCTTCCGTGCCGCAAGCTGAAGCAGAGGCGTTCGACACCGATTTCGATCTGAGCCTGGACGAGCTGGAGGCGGCTTCACCGGCGGCGGTGGACAATGCCGATCAGCAGACCTTCGAGGCGCTGCTGCAGCAAGAGACCGAAGCCAAGCCAGCTTCGGAAGACCTGTCGGACTTTGATCTCGACCTGCAGTTGGAGCCGCCGTCTTCCCAGTCCGATGACGACTTCCTCTCGGGGCTCGAAGATCAGATGAAGGATGTGTCGCCGGTCGAACCGCCGACCCTGACCCCGGCCGCCCTGGATGACCTCGACTTGCCGGAAGACTTCGACCTGTCCCTGGCCGACGAGCCGGAGGCCCCGGCGGCCAAGCCCGATGCGTTCGCCTCGGAACTGGATGACGTCAACGCCGAACTCGATCGTCTGTCCCAGAGCCTGGAAAGTCCGCCGATCGAACCGTCTTTCACCGCCGAAGACGCGGCGTTGGGCGGTGATGAGCCGGAATTCGACTTCCTCTCCGGTACCGATGAAGTCGCCACCAAGCTGGACCTCGCCCAGGCCTATATCGACATGGGCGATGCGGACGGCGCGCGGGATATCCTTTCCGAAGTGCTGACCGAGGGTGATGAAGCCCAGCGCGGCGAAGCCAAGGAAATGCTTGGCCGACTGGCGTAATCGCCAGGGGTTAACCCAGACGGCGGCCTTCGGGCCGCCGTTTTGCGTTGCCGGCACCAAACACATGGCGTCTGGGGCGCAGCGCCTTATAATGCCCGCCTTTGCGCAACTCATCAGGCTCTCAGTTCTTGGCAAATATAGATAACCCGGCTGCCGAAATGGCGGCTGCAGGCTTTTACCGCATCGCCCTCGGCGTGGAATACAAAGGTTCGCGCTATTGCGGCTGGCAGCGCCAGGCGTCCGGCGTGCTGACGGTGCAGGAAACCCTGGAAAAGGCCCTGTCCAAAGTCGCTGACTCGCCGGTATCGCTGATGTGCGCTGGGCGCACCGATGCAGGCGTACACGCCTGCGGCCAGGTGGTGCACTTCGATACTCAGGCCGAGCGCTCGATGAAGGCGTGGGTGATGGGCGCTAATATCAATTTGCCCCATGACGTCAGTGTCAGTTGGGCGAAGGTCATGCCGGCGCATTTTCATGCGCGCTTCAAGGCTATCGCCCGGCGTTACCGCTATGTGATCTACAACGACCAGATCCGCCCGGCGCACCTCAACCAAGAAATCACCTGGAACCACCGCCCGCTGGATGCCGAGCGCATGGCCGAGGCCGCGCAGCACCTGGTTGGCGTCCACGATTTCAGCGCGTTCCGCGCCGGCCAGTGCCAGGCCAAGTCGCCGATCAAGGAAGTCCATCACCTACGGGTCACGCGTCACGGCAAGATGATTGTGCTGGATATCCGCGCCGGGGCGTTCCTGCACCATATGGTGCGCAACATCGCCGGTGTGCTGATGACCATCGGCACAGGTGAACGCCCGGTGGAGTGGGCCAAGGAAGTGCTGGAGAGCCGCATTCGCCGTACCGGCGGTGTCACGGCGCATCCGTTTGGCCTGTATCTGGTGGAGGTGGAGTATCGCGACGAGTTCGAGCTACCGCAGCGCTTCGTCGGGCCACACTTCCTCACCGGTTTCAGCGAACTTGGCGGCTGACGCCCGGAAAAGCTTTTGTTACCATCCGGGACTTTCTCGGTCCAACCCCTGAGGTTTCTACGACATGTCAGCCGTTCGCAGCAAGATTTGTGGGATTACCCGCATAGAAGACGCGCTGGCGGCAGTCGAAGCGGGGGCGCACGCCATCGGTTTCGTGTTTTATGCCAAGAGCCCGCGGGCGGTGAGTGTGGTGCAGGCACGGGCGATCATCGCCGCGCTGCCGCCGTTCGTGACCACCGTGGGCTTGTTCGTCAACGCCAGCCGTTGCGAACTCAACGAAACCCTGGATGCTGTGCAGCTGGACATGTTGCAGTTTCACGGCGATGAAACCCCTGACGAGTGCGAAAGCTACCAGCGCCCGTATATCAAGGCGTTGAGGGTCAAGGCCGGGGATGATATCGCGGGCGCCTGCGCTGCCTACACCGGCGCGCGCGGGATTCTGCTGGACACCTACGTCGAAGGCGTACCCGGCGGCACCGGCGAAGCCTTCGATTGGTCGCTGATCCCCGAGGGGTTGAGCAAACCGATCATCCTGGCCGGCGGGCTCACCCCCGCCAATGTCGCGGCGGCGATCGAGCAGGTTCGGCCGTATGCCGTGGATGTCAGCGGGGGCGTAGAGCAGGGCAAGGGCATCAAGGATCACAGCAAGATTCGCGCTTTCTTGCAGGCTGTGCGCAACAGCAACGGCGCGATGTGACGGCTGGCAGTCTGCCGCCGTCCATAACTATCACTGTGTAAAACAGCCCGGTGCCGCCTGCGGGAGGCCCGGAAATGAAGTGGCAACCCTGCACGGGCAGGTTGTCTGGAAGGCTGAGGATGCATGCGGGAAATGGCCGGTCGAACGTCTGACCCCGTCCAACATGTGTCATCGCCACATATGAATTTAGCTCAAGGGCATACGCGGGGCTGTGTTCAAGCCACCGGTACTGGAGAAAGAAAGCATGAGCAACTGGTTAGTAGACAAACTGATCCCTTCGATCATGCGTTCCGAGGTGAAGAAAAGCTCGGTTCCTGAAGGTCTGTGGCACAAGTGCCCATCCTGCGACGCGGTGCTGTACCGCCCGGAGCTGGAAAAGACCCTGGACGTTTGCCCCAAGTGCAACCACCACATGCGTATCGGCGCTCGCGCGCGCATCGACATTTTCCTCGACGCCGATGGCCGTAACGAGCTGGGCGCTGACCTGGAGCCGGTTGACCGCCTCAAGTTCCGCGACGGCAAGAAGTACAAGGATCGCCTGACCGCTGCGCAGAAGCAGACCGGTGAGAAGGACGCGCTGATTTCGGTCAGCGGCAAGTTGCTGGGCATGCCGGTTGTGGTGTCGGCGTTTGAATTCTCCTTCATGGGCGGTTCCATGGGTGCCATCGTCGGTGAGCGTTTTGTGCGCGCCGCCAACTACGCCCTGGAAAATCGTTGCCCGATGATCTGCTTCTCCGCCTCCGGTGGTGCGCGCATGCAGGAAGCCCTGATCTCCCTGATGCAAATGGCCAAGACCTCCGCGGTGCTGGCGCGTCTGCGGGAAGAGGGTATCCCGTTCATCTCCGTGCTGACCGACCCGGTGTACGGTGGCGTGTCTGCCAGCCTGGCGATGCTGGGCGACGTGATCGTCGGCGAGCCTAAGGCCTTGATCGGCTTTGCCGGCCCGCGCGTCATCGAGCAGACCGTTCGTGAACAACCCGAGGCGCAGTTGCCAACGCGCCTACGTCTGGTGCGCCGGGGCTTGCCCGGTATTTCGTTGCTGCTGCTGATCGGGGTGCCCTTGATTCTGTTGACCGTGCTTTACATCAGTTTCGAT
>NZ_JAKNRV010000434.1:0-3858 GCF_023072625.1 Pseudomonas emilianonis | reverse complement strand
CCGGCAGCACGCGCAACAGGCTGAGCAATTGCAGTTGGCCGGGGCCCGCCGCGTCCGCCAGTTCGATCGTCATCGGTAGGCTCGGCGTGCGGCCGGCATTTTTCAGCGCGGATAAACGCATCAGCGGTTCTCCTTATGGCTGCGGCGGGCGGTCAGGCGCTGTTGCCAGGTGGCGACCAGCGGGCTGTCTTCAGGTTGCTCCAGATACGCCGCCAGCAGGTGACGAATTTGCGCATCCGACCACTGCGGCGCACGGCGCAACAGCGGCTCAAGGTCCTTGACCCGGTCACGCCAACCAAACAGCAGCGGACGGGTTTTCTCCAGGTCGATCAACTGCGCGGCATAACCGTCGCCGGTGGCCTGCAGGAAAATATGCTTGGGGTAAAAACACCCGTGGACCTGACCCACGCCGTGCAGGCGGCGCGCCAGTTGGCCGCAGGCCAGCAGGATCGCACGATGCTGGGCGTCGCTCAGTTGCGACCACTGCTCGAGCAACGAGTCCAGGTCATTCCAGCCGTCCAGGGCACGGGTCAGCAGCATTGCGCGGTGCTCGCCAGCGACTTTGCGCTCACCGTAGAACGCCGCCTGCAATGCCGGGATACCCAGCGTGCGATAACGGCTGATGTTGCGAAACTCGCGGGAAAAACTCGGTTCGCCAAACGGCCGGTGCAAGCTGCGCGTGAGGTAGTTGCTCTGGCGCTTGAGGTAATAACCGTGGCCGTCGAGTTCCAGGCGAAACACGCTGCTCCAGCCGCCACGGCTGGTGTTCGGCTCGTCCACCGCGTCCAGTTGCTTGGCCCACAGGGCGTCGAAACTGGCCAGACCGTTGCGCTCCAGCAGGGCGCGGTCTTCGGTCGCCAGGAAATCACTCATTCGCGTCCCTCGAAAAACTTCACCACATGGCGAATTCGCTGTTTGTCCGACGCACTCAGGTGCGTGCGTTCGCGGTATTGCAGGTAGAAGCGCAGGCGCTGGGTGGCCGACAGGTGATACTTGGCCACCTTGTCCAGGCAGGCCAAGTCTTTGGTGATGCGGTATTTGAGCCAGAACCCGCGCCAGAAGTCGCCGTTGGGGCAATCGATCAGGTACAGGGTGCGCTGGTCGTCGATCAGCAGGTTGCGCCACTTCAAGTCGTTATGGGTAAAGTGATGATCGTGCATGGTGCGCGTGTATTCGGCGAGCTGGCGGCTGACCGCATCGACCCACGCAGGGTCTTTGAGGCGCACATCGTTGCGCTCGGCCAGCACCGACAAGTCCTCGGTCCTGGGCAACTCACGGGTGATCAGCGCACCCCGGGCATACGCCAGGCCATTGCGCTCCAGGCCCCAGGCGACCACGTCGGCGGTGGGAATGCCCCACTTGGCGAAACGCTTGAGGTTCTGCCATTCGGACTTCACCCGCGGGCTGCCCAGGTAGCGGCGCAGGCCCTTGCCGGCACCGACATAGCGCTTCACGTAATAATTGACCCCGCCGCGCTCCACCCGGATCACTTCCGACAGCGGGTCGCGGGTCAGCCGCTCGCCTTGCAGGGCGAACACGGCTTCAAGGCTTCCAAAATCATCCGCCAGGGCGGCGTATGCGGGTTCCAGGTTCCAACCCGCCATCAGAGCACATCCCCGTAACGTTGTTTGCGTGCGTAGAGCTTGGCTGCCTTGCGCTCCAGCCACTGCAGCAGCGCGGCCTCTTCGGCAAGAATCTGGCGCAACGGCTGTTGAAAGTAGCCCTTGAGAAAGCGCAGTTTGTCGCGACGGGTCAGGCCGATATCCAGCGCCGAGAAATACAGCGCCGCCAGGTCCTTGTTGCGCCAGCGCAACGGGATCTTCGAGCGTACCTGCGCACGGTGCAGATCGATCACCGACAACTTGAAATCGTCGGCCACCAGCGGCTTGTCTGTGTGCAGCAGGAAATGGCAGATGTAGCAGTCGCGATGGTTGACCCCGGCGCGGTGCATCATACCGGTCATGCGCGCCACTTCGGCGATCAGCGCATGCTTGATGACCGGCGATGGCGGTTGCTTGAGCCAGTCCATGCTCAGGTCTTCGAGGCTGACGGTAGGCGCCAGCTCCTCGGTGACGATAAACGAATGCTGATCGGCCGGGTTGCTGCCCTTTTCGCCATAGGCCACGGCCGTCATGGTCGGCACGCCGACTTGCTGCAAGCGCTGGATCGCCAGCCATTCCTGGCCGGCGCCCAATACCGGCAACTTCGCGGTGATCAGGTTCTTGAGGATTTCGGCCCAGCCGATACCTCGGTGGATCTTCACGAAATAACCGCGCCCCTCGACCTCAGTACGCAAGGTACGACGGGCGTCCAGTTCGCGGTACACCAGGCCGTCCAGTTTCTCGACTTCAGCGAACGCATCGCGTCCGGCCCAGAGGGTCTTGAACGGTTCGGCAAGCATCAACTTCATCGGTTCGGCTCCGCCAGAATCAGGTCCGCAGCGTACTGCGGCATGCTATAGAGGTCGGCCGTCTCGGCGAAGGCCAGACCATTGCGACTCATGGTCGCGCGCGCTTGTGGATCGTCGAGCATATCGACCAGGTATTGATTGAGCTGAGCCTGTTCGAACGGTTCGTCCAACACCCGGCCATTGCCGGCTTTGTCGATATAGAAGGCGTAACCGCAGACCTTGCTCACCAGCACCGGCAGGCCCGCGACGACCGCCTCGATCAGCACCATGCCGGCGGCTTCGTTGTAGGCCGGGTGGATCAACAGGTCGGCCCCCAACAGAAAGCGCGGAATATCGCTGCGCCCCTTGAAGAAATGCACCTGCTCACCCAGGCCCAGTGCGGCGCTCTGCAACTGGAATACTTTGGGGTCGTCCTGGCCGATTACAAACAGCCGGGTACGTTTCTTCAGCGCCGACGGCAATGCGGCCACGGCCTTGAGGCTGCGGTCGACGCCCTTGGTCTTGAAGCCGGAACCGATCTGCACCAGCAGCAAATCATCCTCGGCCAGGCCGAACTCACCGCGAAACTGCGCGCGAATCTGCGCGGCATCGGGCGGCGCACGGCGGTCACGGGCGATGCCCGGCGGCAGCAAATGAAAGCGCTGCGCCTGGGTGCCGTAGTAGCGCGTGAACAATTCCTGCTGATGGGCCGAGAGCACCATGATCTGGGTCTTGGCGCTCTGTTCGAAGACGGCGCGCTCGTACTCGGCAAAGTGCTTGTAGCGGCCGAACCAACGGTACATCGGGTTGCGCAGGGTTTGCGCCTTGTCTTCAAACACGCCGTCGGCGGCGAAGTACAGGTCCAGCCCCGGCATTTTATTGAAGCCGACCACGCGGTCCACCGGGCGCTTGGCCAGGTCGGCCTGAATCCAGGCGTAGAGTTTTTCGTTGCGTCGATGGTTGAACAGCGCCTTGACCGGCGCCACCAGCACTTCGAAGCCGGGCGGCACATCGCCCTCCCAGATCAGGGTGTAGACACGGATCTGATGACCGCGCTGCTGGCACTCCAGGGCGATACGCATGAAGTCGCGCTGCAAGCCACCGAACGGGAAATACTTGTACAGAACAAACGCCAGTTGCATCAGTGCATCTCCTCGGCCAGTAACAACGTGCTCAGCCGGCTCGCCACACGCTCGGGGTTCAGCCGCGTGAAGCACAGTGGCGATTCGCGCTTGAGGTCGAACCGACGCAGATCGTCGGCCGTGGGTTGATAAGTACACTGCTTTTGCAGGCAGGGCGCACACGGGAAGTCGCTGGCCAGGTGAATCTGGCTCTTGCCGTAGGCGCCGGTCAGGCCTGGGTTGGTGGGGCCGAACAGGGAAATGGTCGGCACGTCCAAGGCTGCGGCCAGGTGACCGAGGCCGGTGTCTACCGCGACACAGGCGCGGGCGCCAGCCAGAACACGGGCG
>NZ_JAKNRV010000433.1:0-3892 GCF_023072625.1 Pseudomonas emilianonis | reverse complement strand
GGCATACTTCCTGTTGAGCGGGGCGATCTGGCAAGGCGTGGTGCTGGGCCTGTTCGGCGGATGAAGTGCTGCTTGCGTTGGAATGCGCCACGCCGTTCGCCTATCGCGCCGAGCAGCGGTTTCGACTGCGCAACGGTGAGCTGAGCATCGCCTTGCGGGTCACACATCTGGCCGAACAGGCGGCGTGGCACGGCCTGGGGTTGCATCCCTACTTGCCGCGCCTGCCGGGCACGCGGTTGCAGGCCAAGGCGTCGCAGGTGTGGCTGAGCGATGCGTCCAAGCTACCCACGGGGTTGGCGGCGGTGCCGCACGCTTGGGACTTCCAGGCGTCGAAAAACCTCCCCGAAGACCTGGTGGACAACGGTTTTTCCCAGTGGGACGGGCATTGCCGGATCGAACAGCCGGAGCTGGGTTATGCCCTGGAATGCCAGGCCACGGGCGCCGATTACTTCCTGCTGTACTGCCCGCCGGGGCTGGGGTTCTTTTGCATCGAGCCGGTGAGCCATCCGGTGAATGCCCATCACCTGCCGGGGCGGCCGGGGTTGAAATTGCTGGAACACAATCAGTCGGTCCAACTCAATTTCACCCTGAAATACATTCCAACTGTGGGAGGGGGCTTGCTCCCGATGGCGGTGGATCAGTCATGCATGTAGTGGCTGACACACTGCCATCGGGAGCAAGCCCCCTCCCACAGTTTTGATTTGTGTTGTATCAGTGGTGTCAGGGCGGACTGTTTTTCAGGCGGCCGGCCGTGTCGATACTGACGACAACCGACAACCCCGGCCGCAAGTGCTCGCTCTGCTCCTGGTCGGGATCAACGGTGATCCGCACCGGCAAACGCTGGGCGATCTTGACGAAGTTGCCGGTGGCGTTATCCGCCTGCAACAGGCTGAACTCCGAGCCGGTCGCCGGGGAAATATACTGCACCGTGCCGCGAAACTTGCGGTGGTTGAGCGCATCGACGGTGAACGTTACCGGCTGGCCAACCTGCACGTGGGCCATCTGGGTTTCTTTCATGTTGGCGATCACCCACAGCTGCTTCGGCACCAGCGCCATCAACTGCGCGCCGGAGTTGACGTAAGCGCCAAGGCGCACGCCAATCTGCCCCAACTGGCCGTCACGCGGCGCAGTGACGCGGGTGTTGGACAAGTCGATCCGCGCCAGCTCCACCGCCGCTTCGGCACTGGCCACGGCGGCTTCCAGTGAACCGCGATTGACGATCACCGTCTGCAGGTCCTGACGCGCGATTTCCAGGCTGGCCTGGGCCTGCGCCACGGCGGCGAGGGTCTGGGCATTGGCGGCCCGGGTCACGTCCAGTTCGCGCTTGGACACTGAACCGTCGCTGATCAGCGCTTCATTGCGGCGCAGGTCGGCGGTGCTTTTGCGCGCCTGGGCCTGGCTGTCTACCAGCGCGGCCTGGCGCAGTTTGATAGTGGCTTCGGCGCTGTTGCGTTGCTGCACCACATTCGCCAGCGCGGCCTTTTGCACCGCCAGTTGCGCCAGGGCCTGGTCCAGGCGCTGCTTGTAGATGCGGTCATCCAGGCGCACCAGCAGGTCGCCGGCCTTGACGTACTGGAAGTCCTGCACCGGCACTTCGAACACATAGCCGCTGAGCTGCGGGCCAATGATCGTGACCTGGCCGCGCACCAGGGCGTTCTCGGTGGTTTCCACCGCGCTGCTGAACGGCGGCAATTGCCAGGCATACAGCACGATCAACACGCCGACGAGGGCAATCGCGGCAAAGCCCAGGGACGAGAGGACGCGCACCCCCAGGGAGCGCGGTTCGGTGACCGTGGCACCCGGTGGCGTGGCGCCTTCAGGGGTGGCGGCGATGGCGTTGGTGGTGGTCGTTGTGGTGGTCGGTTCGGTCATGAAGAAGCGCCGCTGGGTTGAACGGGAGTGGCCGCTTTGGTGGTGCTTAACAGCCACAGACTGCGGGTAAAGATCCAGAGCATGGTCAGGATCGCGACGATCGCGATCAGCATGAACACATCGTTGTAGGCCATCACATTTGCCTCGCGGGTCGCCGCCGTGGCAAGGCTGCGAATGCCCATGAGGTTACGCAAGTCCGGGTCGGCGACGATACCGCCATAGGCCGCACCGCCGCTCTGCACCCGCGCGGCGACACGCGGGTCGAGCAGGGTCAGGTGCTCGACGATCATGCTCGAATGAAACTTCTCGCGCACAACCTGGAACGTCCCGAGCAACGCCGCGCCAATCAGGCCGCCGAGGTTCTGGCAAATGCCGAACATCACCGAAAAACTCACCAGGTTGCGCGGGTTGGTCAACACGTTCTTGGTGCCCAGCACCATGGTCGGCCCGAGAAAAAACGTGCCGCCAAAGCCTAGCAGGAACTGGCTGATGTACAGGTTCTGCGGGCGAGTCAGGTTGCTGGAGAAACTGTCCATCACCGACCCGGTGGCCATCAGTGCCAGGGAAATGACCAGCGGCATCAGCAAGTGCGCCGGGTTGATCGTCAACGCACTGACCACCAGCCCGGCCACCGCGCCCGCCAACATCACCACATACAGCGTGTGCATTTGCTGGTAGCTCATGTTCAACATCTGCATGAAGCCCACCGCGCCGGTGGACTGCTCCGACAGCACCATGCGAATCAGGATCACCGCCAGCGCCAGGCGAATCATGGTGCCGCTACCCAGCCAACGGGTCATCAGCAACGGGTTGGCGCGGTTATGCTCAATCGCCAGGCCGGTCATGATCAGCACCAGCGAACAGGCCGACGCCACACCGATCCACGGCGCTTCGAGCCACCAGTCGATCCGCCCGAGGGACAACACCGCGCAGAGCAGCGCCACCCCGCTGGCGAGGATGGCGAAGGTGAGAAAGTCGAGTTTTTCAAAGGTCTTGAAGCGGTCGCCAGGTGGCAACTTGAGCAAGAACACGCAGCCCAGACAGATCAGCGCCATGCCCAGCTCAAACAGGTACAGGCCACGCCATTCGGCGATTTGCAGCAAATCTTCGGAAAACAGCCGCGCCAACGGCAACGCCAACTGCGCGGTGCCCAGGCCCAGGACCAAGGCTTTCAAGCGCCACTTGGCCGGGAACGCCTGGATCATGTAATACAACCCCAGGGAACTGAGCGCCGCGCCGACCATTCCGTGAGCGGCGCGCACGGCGATGGCGGAGTTGAGGTCGTTGACGAACAAGTGGCCGAAGGTCACCAGCGCATACAGCACCAGGAACACCTCGGTAAACGCACGCAGGCCGAATTGCTGGCGGAACTTCACCAAGAGCAGGTTCATGCACACGTTGGTCATGACGTAGGCGGCGGGCAGCCAGGCCATTTCCGCCGTGGTCGCACCGAGGGCGCCTTGCAGGTATTGCAGGTTGGCGATCACCAACGAGTTGCCGAGGCCGCCGGTGATTGCTACCAGGACGCCGACCAGTGCATACAGCCAGCGTTTGTGGGTGGGGTGCAGCGGCGTCGACGGCGAGCCCGGCAAGGCCGGACGCTCGTGGGGCTGCCAGGTGCGGGGGGTGTAGTTGTCCATTCAGTGACCTTGATGAACCGACACGCAAGGTCGGTGACTCCATTACTCAGGGAGTAGTAAACCTGAGAGGAGTTCATCTTGCCATGTTGAGGGTGCAATTGATTTCTGGAGTGGGCGTGGTCAAGTGCGGGGGGGGGCGGTGATGGCGGCCTCTGGGCCGACCGGCTTTTGGGGTTGGGTTGAGTACATATCCGTTGCTGCGGTCACGGCCGCTTATGGTTCCGCTCTTACAGCGGGTCACTTTGGAAAAGCCTGTATGGACCGGACACATGGTGGACGGGTGTACGGGGACATGGTGGACACTTTTCGGCGAGCCAACTTCGCCGGAAAGCCATCATGCCCTGGAACACGAGAGACACCATGAGCCTGAAAGAAGAGTT
>NZ_JAKNRV010000432.1:0-3920 GCF_023072625.1 Pseudomonas emilianonis | reverse complement strand
GAACAACAGGTCAGCGACCAGGTCGGCTCGGCCCAGGGCGTCGACCTCAGCCTGTTGAAGCAACCGCTCAAGCAGGCGCTGCAGATCCTCAGCCAGTTTGTCCCGAGCAGCGAGACCGGCAACCGCGCCCTGGCGCGCCTGCCGTACTACGAGGGCTATGAATGGCGCCGTTCGGGCCCGGACGTGGTGTTGATCGCAGTGGGCACGGGCATCGTCTATGAGATTCTGGAAGGCGTATTGAACTGATGCGTCGGTGCCGTAATCCGAAAAAAAGGGCCACTCCAGGGTCGTAATGCCAGTCAGTTAAGGAAGAACACTGTCACTGTGGCGAGGGAGCTTGCTCCCGCTGGGACGCGAAGCGGCCCCAACAGAGGGGACTGCTACGCAGTCCAACGGGAGCAAGCTCCCTCGCCACCGGTTACCCGCTCTATCGCTTAACTGACCGGCATTAACCCCTAGATCGCCCGTTTTTTACAACTCGATCCGCTCGACCTTGCCCACCAACAATATGTAGGAAAGCGCCCCGAGCAATGCCAGCACCGCGATATAGGTGATTGCCGGCGCGAACGAATCGCCGCTGGCCAGGAAGCCAATCACGATCGGCGTGGTAATCGCCGCCAGGTTGCCGATGAAGTTGAACACACCGCCGGTCAACCCGAGCAAACGGGCGGGCGCCAAGGTCGACACCAGCGACCACGTGATCGACGCCAAGCCATTGCCAAAGAACGCCACCGCCAGGAACGCAATCACCCACGCCGTCGAATCCACGTAGTTGGCGCCAATGATCGCGGTGGAGATCAACAGCCCGCCAATGATCGGCAACTTGCGCGCAAAGCCCACCGACGCGCCACGGCGAATCAGCCAGTCGGAAAAAATCCCGGAACACAGCACGCCGACAAACGCCGCGAGGAAGGGCAGGGAAGCAAGCAGGCCGGATTTGATGAAGTCCATCCCGCGATATTTCACCAGATAGGTCGGGAACCACGTCAGGAAGAACCACAGCGTGGAGTTCAGGCAGAACTGGCCCAGGTAGATGCCCCAGAGCTTGCGCTTGCTCAGCACGATGCCCAGGTCGACCCAACTGAACGGTGCCTTGGTGGTTTGTGCCTGCATGTCCACCAGCCCGCCGCCTGCACGGATCAGTTCGATTTCAGCGGCGTTGGCGCCTTTGAAGTCCTTCGGCTCGCGGTACACCGCGTACCAGATCAGCGCCCAGACGATGCCGACGCCACCGGTGGTGACAAACACCATGTGCCAGCCGTAGTGGTGCTGCAACCAGGCCAGCACCGGGGTGAGGAACGCCAGCCCGACGAACTGCCCGGAGGTGTAGAAGCCAATCGCGGTGGCGCGCTCGCGCTCGGGGAACCAGGTGGTGACCACGCGGCTGTTGATCGGATAGGCCGGGGCTTCCAGGGCGCCCACCGCCATGCGCAGGACAAACAGCGCGATGAAGCTGGCCGCAAAGCCGAGCATCACGGTGGCGATGGACCACAGCAGCAATGCGACGGTGTAGAGAATGCGCGGTGGCACCCGGTCCACCAGCCAGCCGCCGGGGATTTGCATGGCGGCGTAGGTCCAGCCGAACGCCGAGAAAATCAGCCCGACATGCACCGGGTCGATGCCCAAATCACTGGTCAGGGCCGGCGCTGCAATCGACAGGTTGCTGCGGTCGAGGTAGTTGATCACCACAGTGATAAACAGCAGCACCATGATGAAGTAGCGCTTTCTGCTAGGCGTGACTAAAGAAGCCTGCCCGGTGAGGGATTCAGGGTGCATGGGGTTGTCTCTTCTTATGTTTATTGAGGACGGACTTACTGAATAAACCGGATCAAATGTGGGAGGGAGCTTGCCCCCGATAGGTGAGTGTCAGTCGACATCTTCGGCGGCGGGTTCGCCGCTATCGGGGGCAAGCCCCCTCCCACATTTTTTGCCACATTTTTTCAGGCAGACATCACCACTCGGCAAAACTGCCGTCGGCGTGGCGCCAGATCGGGTTGCGCCAGCGGTGGCCGATGGCCGCGCGTTCGATCACGTATTCCTCGTTGATCTCGATGCCCAGGCCCGGCCCGTTGGGGATCTTCACGAAGCCCTGGTCATAGTCGAACACGCCCGGATCGCGCACGTAGTCGAGCAGGTCGTTGCTCTCGTTGTAGTGAATGCCCAGGCTTTGCTCCTGGATAAACGCGTTGTAGCAGACCGCGTCCAGTTGCAGGCAGGCGGCCAGCGCGATTGGGCCCAGCGGGCAGTGCAGCGCCAGGGCCACGTCGTAGGCTTCGGCCATGTTGGCGATCTTGCGGGTTTCGGTGATGCCGCCAGCGTGGGAAGCGTCCGGCTGGATGATGTCGACGTAGCCTTCGCTGAGCACGCGCTTGAAGTCCCAGCGCGAGAACAGGCGCTCGCCCAAGGCAATCGGCGTGCTGGTCAGCGGTGCGAGTTCTTTCAAGGCTTCGTAGTTTTCGCTGAGCACCGGCTCTTCGATAAACATCAGCTTATACGGGTCCAGCTCTTTCATCAGCACCTTGGCCATGGGCTTGTGTACGCGGCCATGGAAGTCGACGCCGATGCCCACGTTAGGGCCGACGGCATCGCGCACGGCGGCGACGTTGGCCAGGGCCAGGTCGACTTTTTCGAAGCTGTCGACGAACTGCAACTCTTCGGTGCCGTTCATTTTCACCGCAGTGAAACCACGCGCTACGGCTTCTTTGGCGGCGCGGGCGGTGTCGGCGGGGCGGTCGCCGCCGATCCACGAATACACGCGAATCTTGTCACGCACCTGGCCGCCCAGCAGGTCGCTGACCGACACGCCAAGGGCTTTGCCCTTGATGTCCCACAGCGCCTGGTCGATGCCGGCCAGCGCGCTCATATGCACGGCGCCGCCGCGATAGAAACCGCCGCGATAGAGCACTGTCCAGATGTCTTCGATATTGCGTGGGTCTTTGCCGATCAGGTAGTCGGACAGTTCCTCAACCGCAGCCGCCACCGTGTGGGCGCGGCCTTCGACCACGGGTTCGCCCCAGCCGGTGACGCCCTGGTCGGTTTCCACTTTGAGGAAGCACCAGCGCGGTGGGACGATGAAGGTCGTCAGTTTGGTGATTTTCATCTTCTTATCTCTCTTGTCGATGCAGCGCCCAAGGCGCAAAACTTGCGATCAGTTCAGAGCGTTCCAGGCTGCGACATACGCCTGGGCATTGCTCGCCACCTGGGCCACGGACATGCCCGGCTTGAACAACCCGGAACCCAGGCCGAAACCCCTGGCGCCGGCGTCGAAATACACCTGCATGTTGTCCGGGCTCACGCCGCCGACCGGCAGCAACAACGTGCCCGCCGGTAACACCGCCAGCCACGCCTTGATCACCGCCGGGCCCATTTGCTCGGCGGGGAACAGCTTCAATACGTCGGCGCCTTCGGCCAGCGCGGCGAACGCCTCGGTCGGGGTGGCAACCCCCGGCGACAGGTACAGACCGGCAGCTTTCGCGGCGCGCAAGACCTTGGCATCGCTGTGGGGCATCACGATCACCTGGCCACCAGCGGCTTTGACCTGCTCGACCTGCGCAGGCAGCAACACCGTGCCGGCGCCGATCAGGCAATCGGCGGGCAGGCTGTCACGCAGGGTGCGGATGCTGGTGTAAGGGTCCGGCGAATTGAGCGGGACTTCGATCACGCGAAAACCGGCGCGGTAGAGCACCTGGCCAATTGCCTCGGCTTCGTCCGGTCGCACGCCGCGCAGGATCGCGATCAAACCGTTTTGCGTGAGTGCTTGCTTGAGCATGTCAGGCCTCCATTGCAGGTTGAATGAGCCCGGCGGCCTGGGCCAACTGCCAGAGGCCGCGTTCGGTGGCCTCTTGCGCCAGGCTGACGTGGGCGAAGCCGCAGAGGTCGAGGGCACGTTGGTAGCGAGCACAGAGCGGCGCGGCGCCGAC
>NZ_JAKNRV010000431.1:0-3924 GCF_023072625.1 Pseudomonas emilianonis | reverse complement strand
CGCGATGTAGCCGTCGAGGCTGTTGTCGATGATGTCGGCGGTCAGAGTGAGCTTGCCTTGGCTGATCAGTTTGCCGCCTTGCTGATTGAAGGTGTTGGCGTCGAGGCGCTGGCCCTGGGTGTCGAGGCCGCTGAAGTTGGCGCAACCGGCCATGCTCATGGCCGCCAGCACCAGGCAAAGGGCACGTGTGTTCATTCTCTACCTACCCGCTGAAGGGTGATGGGATCACCGGCAGCTATCAGAATTTTCTTGAGGATTTTTTCCAGGGTTTGCAACTCACCCGGTTCCAGTGCGCTGGCCAACTGGTTCAACGCCTCGGCGCCGATGTAGGGCAGCATGTCCGCCAGGCGCTGACCGTCATCCGTCAGCACCAACTGCACTTGGCGGCGGTCCAGCTCCGAACGCTTGCGACCAAGCAGGCCCTTTTGCTCCAGGCGGTCGAGCATGCGGGTCATCGAACCGCTGTCCAGCGACAGGTTGCGGCACAGCTCCGCCGGGGTGTCGACACCGAACTGCGCCATGATGATCAACACCTTGAACTGCGCGGCGGTGATGCCGTGGGGTTCCATATGGGTGTCGATGATCTTGTCTTTAAGGATGGCCGCACGGCCGAGCAACAGCCCAAGTTGGCAGTTGTGGAAGTTGTCCGGGGTGAAGTGCTTCATCGAAAGTCACCTTATTACTGCCTAGGCAGTGAATGTGTGACGAGATATTACTGCTTAGGCAGCGAATGTCAAATGGAATAATTAGCTTGCTTGGTATGTGCGAGCGAGCGAGCAAGCCCGCTCGCACTTTTTCATCGAGGGCGGATCTAGAAATCCCGCTTGTAGAAAATATCCAACGAACTGGCCACCCCACTGGCCACTTCCAGGTAGACCTTCTTGCTCAACAGGTAGCGCAAAGCAATGGTGCTGGCCGGCTCGAACACCCCAACCCCATAACGCAGGCTGAGTTTCTCCGAGATCTTGCCGCTGGCAACCACGGCGGTGTTGGTGCCGCTGCCTTGGGTATCGAGCTCGAAGTCCTGGATGCCGAGGTTCTTGGCGATGTCCGAGGTCACTCCGGCACTGCCCATCAAGCCCAGGCCCAGCGCCGCTTCCGCCAGCATATTGTTGTCTTCGCCCGTGGTGGTGCGCGAACGTCCCAGCACGAGGTATGACAACGCATCCTCCTGAGCCATGGCCGGCTCGGAGAAGATCTGCGTCGTCGGCTGTTCGGCACTGCCACTCAAGCGGATACCAGCGGTGACGGTCCTGGAGGACTCGGTAGTGACCCGCACCGCTTCGATATCCAGGAACGGTTGATCAAGAGGCCCGGCGAACAACAGCCGCGCTCGACGCACATTGAGCTTCTGACCATAGGCACGGTAGCGCCCATCGTTCAGCCACAGCTCACCACGGGTGTCCAGGTTGTCGCCGATATGCACATGCCCCTGCACTTTGGCGGTGAGGCCGAAGCCCGAAAAGTTGAGCTGGTCTTCACCGACCGCCACGTCGATATCCATCGCCATCGCCATGGGCGGCTTGCCCTCTTCGGTCTGGGCGCCGACGATCACCGTGTCATCGGAGACCTTGACCGTCGACGGCGGCAATTCGCGCACAGTGATATCACCGCGCGGGATCTGCACCTTGCCGGCGATCGCGAGCTTGTCGTTCTTCAGGCTGATCTTCAGGTCGGGCGCGACTTCCAGCACCGCGTAAGGTTCGACGGTGACCGGCAGTTGCGAGCCTTGCAGGCTGAGGTCCACCACCAGGGCGCGGCCCCAGTCGACATGGCCCTTGAGGCTACCCTGCCCGGCCTTGCCGCTGCGCCAGCCGCCATCGAGTTGCACGCTTTCGCCAGCAATCAGCGCCTGTACGTTCAAACCTTCGAGGCTGATCGGCAGTTGCGGCCCGGAAATCTCGCCACCCACCAGGTTCACGTTGCCGTTGACCAGCGGCGCCAACAGACCACCGGAGATACGCCCATTGCCGTTGAGCTTGCCGTGGAGTTTTTCCACCATCGGCACAAACGGCCGCGCCACAGCAAGGTCGAGACCGGTGAGGCTGAAGGTGCCGCTGATCGGCTTGTTTTTCGCCAGCGGGTTGATCTGTGCCTGCAACAGCAACTCACCGAGTTTGCCGCCCTGGAAGTTGAGCCGGGTGTCGATGCGCTTGGGGTTGAGGGTGGCGTCCAGTTTCAGCGTGTCGTAGGGGAAATCCAGCCACTGGTGCTTATCCTTGACGCGCAAAATGCCGCCGCTGGCATCCACCGCGATCACGCCTTTGGGGCCGCTGGCCGGTAGGTCGAGTTGTACGTCGGCGTTGAGCGTGCCCTGCCAGGCGAAGTCCTTGGGCAACCAGGCGGCCAGGCTGTCGATAGGGAATTGCTTGAGGTGATAACGCAGCTTCGGCTCGGGCATCAGCCGCTGGTCTTCACCGCACAGGCTGGCCGTGCCTGCGACCCAGCAGTGAGCGGCGAAGGTCAACTTGCCATCGGCCAGGCGCTCGATTTTCGCCGGGGCCTGCAGCTTCCAGTCCTGGCCACCGGCTTGCACGTCACCGCTGGCCAGGCGCCCACGCCAGTTGCCTTGGTCGAGGTTGCCGTCCAGGGCCAGGGCCAGCTTGACCAGTGGTCCAGCCAGATCCAACTGGACCTTCTGCTGCCTGACATCGCCCTGGGCGCTGGCAGTCAGTGTGCCGACTTGGGTGTCGCCGCTTTGGATGCCGCTGCCCTTGAGGTCGATCTTCGCGCGCTGGGCGTTATCGAGCGTGGCGTCGAGGCTCAGGCTTTGCAGGCGATTGTCGGCAAACGCCAGTTGCTGGCCCTTGAGGTCGAGTTTGCCTTGCGGCGCTTTGAGGCTGCCGGCCACATCGAGTCGGCCATTGATCTGCCCGCGCAACTGCGGCCACAGCTGGGCCAGACGCGTCAGTTTGATATCGATCTGCCCGGCCAGGCGTTGTTGCAGGCTGCCGCTGCCGTTGATGCGGTTGTCGCCCAGGCGGATATCCAGGTTGGCCAGGGTCCATTGCTCGCCCGCGCCTTCGGCCTTGGCGGCCAACACGGCGGGCTGCCCGCGAAGACGGCCCTTGAGGTCGAGGTCGGCGTTCAGCTTGAGCTGTTCGTTTTTGAACTCGCCTTTGCTGCGCAGCGGTCCGGCCAGGGTGCCCGGCAATTCCGCGAGCCAGTACGCCGGGTTCAGCGCCGACAGGTCGAGCGCCGTGTCCCAGGCGATGCCGTCGGCGAACTGCAGGTTGAGGTGGCCCACGGCCTTGCCTTGGCCGGCGGCCAGTTTCAGCTCGGGCAGGAACACTTGCTTGAGGTCGCCACTGAACGGTGTGACCACATTGAATTTGCCGGCGGGGCCATCGAGGTCGGCCTTGAGGTTGCCGAGGTAGTTGCCGTCCTTATAGGAAATTTCGCCATTGAAGGTGCGCAAGGTGACCTGCGGCTCGTCGATCAATGGGTAGAGGCGATGCCAGGGGAAGTCCAGCCAATCGATTTTGGCGTCCGCACTGAAGCCTTGTTGCCAGTCCAGTTGTGCCGTGAGTTTCAGGCTTTGTTTGTCGCCAGCCGTCAGATCCAGGCCGGCGATCTGCGCGCCCTTGGCGTCCACCCGACCTTGCAGCAGCATCTCCACCGGGCCTTTTTCCGCCGGCAGTACGGCTTTGCCGAGCAATTGGTAACCGCTGTTCAGGTCGCCTTTGGCGGTCAGGTCCAGTTGATTGAGTTGCAGGGTGTCCGGCAAATCGGCGCTGGGTTTGAAGGCGTCGGCGGTGATGTGCAGTTGCGCCGGCAGGTTTTCCACCAGCGGCTGCAACTCGCCGCTGAGCTTGGCCGACAGGTAACCGCTGCTGTCGGCGTCAAGCTTGAGGGTCTTGAGCAGGTCGCCGTCGACCTTGAGCGCGACTGTCCACGGCGCGCCGCCTGGCGCGTAGGGCAGGC
>NZ_JAKNRV010000430.1:0-3925 GCF_023072625.1 Pseudomonas emilianonis | reverse complement strand
CCGGGTCTGCCTGCTTGCAGTGCGGGCACAGGCGCCGCACCAGGCGCTGGGCCAATACGCCCAACAGTGAAGACGCCAGCAGGAACGGTTCGACGCCCATGTCGATCAGGCGGTTGACCGCCGATACCGCGTCGTTGGTGTGCAGGGTGGCAAGTACCAGGTGACCGGTGAGCGAGGCTTGCACGGCGATCTGGGCGGTCTCCAGGTCGCGGATTTCGCCGATCATGATGATGTCCGGGTCCTGGCGCAGGATCGCGCGCAGGGCCAGGCCGAACGTCATGTCGATCTTGGCGTTGACCTGGATCTGGCTGATGCCCGGCAGGTCGTACTCCACCGGGTCTTCGACGGTGAGGATATTGCTGGTGCTCGCATCCAGCCGCGCCAGCGCGGCATAGAGGCTGGTGGTCTTGCCGCTGCCGGTAGGCCCGGTGACCAGCACGATGCCGTGGGGCTGGCGAATCAACGTGTCGAGGCGCGCCAACAGGTGCGCTTCCATGCCCAGGGTTTCCAGTTGCAGGCGCCCGGCCTGTTTGTCCAGCAGCCGCATCACCACGCGCTCGCCATGCCCGGTGGGCACTGTCGACACGCGGATATCAATCGGCCGCCCGGCCACGCGCAGGGCGATGCGGCCGTCCTGGGGCAAGCGTTTTTCGGCGATGTCGAGTTGGGCCATGATCTTGATCCGCGACACCAGCGCGCCATGCAGCGCCTTGCGCGGCGAGACCACGTCGCGCAGGGTGCCGTCGACGCGGTAGCGCACCTTGAGCTGGTTTTCGAAGGGTTCGATATGGATGTCCGATGCACGCTGTTCCACCGCCCGCTGCAGGATCAGGTTGACCAGGCGAATCACTGGCGCTTCGGAGGCCATGTCCTTGAGGTGTTCGATATCTTCCAGTGCGCCGCCCTGCTCATCGAGGTTCTCGATCAGGGTGCCCATGGCGGAACGGCCCTGGCCGTAGTAGCGCTCGATCAACGTATCGACTTCGTTGCGCGGGCCGATGGCCAGCCATATCGGCACATCGCAGGCGTAGGCCAGGGCCTGAAAGGGATAGTGCTGCGCCGGGTTGGCCGCGAGGACGCGCAGCCCGCCTTGGGTCCACCCCATCGGTACCACTTGGTAATGGCGCATAAAGCGCTCGGTGAGCGTGGGCAACGGGTCGAGCAGCGGCGGCGCGGCATCGGCCAGCAACAGCGGCGCACCGAGCAACGCCGCCCAGGCGCGGGCCAGTTCGATTTCGGACACCAGCCCCAGGCGCGTGAGCAACCCCAACAGGTCGCTGGCGTCGGTGGACAAGCGCCGGGCGCGCTCCAGATCAACGGTTTTCAGCCCGGCGTGCTGCATCAGCCACGCGCACACGGTGTCGGTGTGCGGTATCTGCGTATGGCAGGCATCGATGGGCATGGACGACATAGTGGGGTGTCTAGTTGCGAGAAAGTATGGCTATTTGGAACTACTGGATATAAAAAGAAAATGCCATTAGTTCGCCACGCCGCAGTCGGAGTTAACTGGGTTAATCGACTGGAAGTTCCAACGCTAGTTCCGGAAGCGGGGAAACAAACTGAAAAGAATAGGCTTCGGCCATCTTTAAATGGCCTTACAAACCTTGATTTAAAGCCTCAGCGCCAAAAAGACCGAATTTAGCTAATTGCAATTAGCCACTTCGCTAATTAGCGCCAGGCGCCGAAGTTTTCCCTCGGCGGACATCACGCTAAAACTTTCAAATAGCCTGTGTGTTTTTCACTGCCGCTGGCACCTGCGAACCGCGTGAGAGCAAACAAAGGCGATCTCCCGATCAGAAGTCGACCGTGGCCGACAACAGGTAAGTACGCGGCGTCGACAAGGTCAACCCCGGCTCACTGTCGTCCGACGCGCCCGCCGAACTCCAATAGCGTTTATCGGCGACGTTCTCCACATTCGCGCGCAGGGTGATGTGTTTGTCATCGACCTTGAACGCATACCGCGCGCCCACGTCGATGCGGTTCCAGGCGTCGATTTCCTTGACGTTCGACTGATCCAGGTATTGCGAGCTGGAGTGGATGCCGCGGCTGGTCAAGGTCAGGCCTTCGAGGCTCGGCACGTCCCACTCCGCGCCGAGGTTGACGTTGTACTTGGGGGTGGCCGGGGCGCGGTTGCCGTCGTAGGTGCCGTTGGTGGTGTGGGTCAGCTCGCTGTCGATGTACATCACCCCGCCAAGCAAACGCACACCCTTGAGCGGCTCGCCGAACACGCTCAGTTCCACCCCTTCGTTCTGGCGCTTGCCGTTGGGGCCGAACACGTTCGAGGTGGCGTTGGTTTCATAGGCCGGTTGCTTGATGCGGAACACCGCCGCAGTCACCGCGAAAGCACCGGCGTCGTATTTGGCGCCCACTTCCACCTGGCGGCTGATGAACGGCGGGAAGATTTGATTTTCGTTCTTCGAGGTCGACGGCGCGACCTTGCCCTGGCTCAGGCCTTCCATGTAGTTGGCATACAGCGACAGCGTGTCGGTAGCCTTGAACAGGATGCCACCGGACGGCGAGATTTTTTCTTCGTCGTAGCCAGTGCGGCCTTTGACGTCGTTGGTCCAGTCATCCACTTTCACGCGTTGCCAGCGCGCGCCAAGAGTCAGCAGCAGGCGGTCGTCGAAGAAGCCCAGGGTGTCGGACAGCGCCACGCCGCTGAATTTATTCTCGGTGTACACCTTCGCATCCTGGCGGGTGGCGGTGGACGGCGTCGGCGTTTGCACCGGGTCGTAGAGATTGCTCGACGCCGACGCATACCGTGCGCCGCCGTTGGTGAAGTCCATGTAGAAGTAGCTGGCAGCCAGGTTGACCTCGTGACTCACCGGCCCGGTCTGGAACCCGTTGCGCACGCCCGCCGTGGCGGTGCGCACATTTTCATCGCGGGTGAAGTCACGAGGCTGCACGCTGAAATCCCCTGCGCTGTTGCTGACGGAAACGGCGTGGCGCAGGAAGTCGTGGTTGCTTTTGCGCGCGCCTACGCCGCCGTACAGCATCACGTTATCGCTGAGGTCGAACTCAGCATTGACCGTGCCAAACGTGTCGTTGGTGCTGGCCTTGCTCCACGACTGCGCGTAATTGTGGCGCACATCGTTGGCGCTGGGCACCGGTGCTGCGGCGGCCACCTGCACACGCTCCTGGGGCGCATCGGTGTCGCGCTCGGTGTGGCCGATATCGGTGGAAAGGCGCAGGCGCTCGCCGCGAAAATCCAGGCCCAGTACGGCCATCTCGCGATCGACGCTCTGATGGTCCCATTCGGTATCGCCGGACTGCTTCACGCCGTTGAAGCGCAGGCCGAACTTGTTGTCCTCGCCAAAGCGCCGGCCCACATCCACCGCGCCGCCGGCCTGGCTGCCGGAGGCCCAGGTGCCGGTGAACGAGGTGATGTCCTTGTCGGTGGCGCGCTTGGGCACCACGTTGATCCCACCGCCCACACTGCCACGCGGCGAGATGCCGTTGATCAATTGGCTGGGGCCTTTGACGACGTCGACGCGGTCGGCCATTTCCATGTCGATGGTGTAGGTCGGCAACACGCCATAGAGGCCGTTGTAGGCCACATCACTGTTGAACAGGCTGAACCCGCGAATGGTGAACTGCTCATAGCGCCCACCGGCCGGGTTGGTGGCGCGCACCGACGGGTCGCTGGCGATCAGGTCGCCGAGGGTGCGGGCCTGTTGGTTCTTCACCGCCTCCTGGGTGTAGGTGGTCATGCTGAACGGCGTGTCCATGAAGTCCCGCGAACCCAGCAGGCCTTGCGAACCACGCCGCGCCACTTGCCCACCGGCGTAGGTATCGCCGTCGTCCAGACTGCTGGTGCCGAGGATGGAGGTCGGCGCCAGTTGCAGGCTGCTGCCATCGGGCACCGGCACCAGCATGTAGGCCTGCTCCCCGATAGGATGCAGTTGCAGGCCAGAGCCTTGCAGCA
>NZ_JAKNRV010000042.1:0-22707 GCF_023072625.1 Pseudomonas emilianonis | reverse complement strand
CTGACCACGCCGAGCAGGCGCTCGGCGTCGGTAAACACGTCGGCCGTGCCGTAGGCGTGCACCGCCAGGTAATTCCAGGTGGGCACTACTTTGCCGTGCTCGGCCTTGGCCGGGTAAAACGCCGGGCTGACATAGGCGTCGGCCCCGGCAAAAATCACCAGCGCTTCGCCGCCGTTCTGCAGGTCGTGCCACTGCGGGTTGGCCTTGGCCATGTGGCCGTAGAGCGTGCCGTTCGGGCCCTCGTCCGGGTTGAGCAGCAGCGGCAGGTGGCTGGCTTGCAGGCCGTGCTCACCCATGGTCACCACCTGCGCCAGGCGTGTGTGCTGGATCAGTTGTTGCAGTTCGGGTAAATCGTCGAGGGCAAAGGCGCGCGGTATGTACATGAAAGTATTCCTTGGCGAATGCCTGCATCCTAGGCAGGCTAATGGTTCGTTGTAAGAGCCATCTAGGACCCATTTTATAGGTCCAATTACGGAGCCTGCCCTATGTCGCCCCCTGCGCCGCCGCTGTCGTTCAACCCTGCGGGAATCGAGCTGGATCGTCGTCAGGGGCTGACCCGCCAGCTGTATGAAGCCCTGCGCCAGCGGGTGCTGGACGGGCGACTGGCCAGCGGCACGCGCTTGCCCGCCACGCGCGACCTGGCCGCGGCGTTATCGATTTCGCGCAACAGCGTGGTACGCGCCTACGATCAGCTGTATGCCGAGGGCTTCACGCAAAGCCGCGTGGGCGACGGGACTTATGTCGCCCAACTGCCCAGCTCAAAAAAACTATCCACAAAACTGTCCACAGGGTTTTCAACAGGCTTATCCCCAGCCTTATCCACAATCGACCCTAAAAAAGCCGATATTCCGCGTGAAAAAGTTATCCACAGCGCGGCCCTGGAGCGCCTCGAAAACAACCATTTGCCCCTGCCGCCCACCGGTCCACCACGGGCATTCCGGGTGGGGGTTCCGGCCTTCGATCTGTTCCCGTTTGACGTCTGGGCCAAGCTGAGTGCGGCTTTTTGGCGCAAGCCGGACCTCGAACGCCTGTGTTATGGCAACCCGGCCGGGGACGAGCGATTGCGTGGGCTGATCGCCGCTTACCTGCGCAGTTCGCGGGGCATGCAATGCACGGCTGAGCAAATTGTGATCACCAGTGGTGCACAGCAGGCAATTAGCCTTTGTGCACAGTTGCTGGTGACCCCCGGCGATAGCGTGGCGATTGAAAATCCCGGCTACCGCGCCGCCGGTCATGCGTTCGCCCTGGCCGGTGCGCAGCTGCAGGGTGTGGCGGTGGACAGCGAGGGGATCGACTGCAGCGTATTGAACCGCCTCGATAACTGCCGCCTGGCGTATGTCACCCCGTCCCATCAGTACCCGCTGGGCGTGGTCATGAGCCTGGCCCGGCGCCTGGAGTTGCTGGCCTGGGCATTTGCAGACCCGCGGCACCCTGGTACTCGACGATGGCGCCGTGGCGGCGTTGTCCCAAGGCCACAAGAGCCTGCTGCCGGTGGGCGTCAAACTGGTGCAGGGCAGCTTCCGCCGTGGCGAGATGGTGGTGTGCGTGGCGCCGGACGGTCGTGAAATCGCCCGTGGCCTGGCCAACTACAGCGCGCTGGAAGCACAGAAAATCATCGGGCAGTCATCTGATGCGATTGTCGGTCTATTGGGTTACATGGCGGAACCGGAACTGGTCCACCGCGACAACCTGATCCTGGTTTAAACGAAAGGAATACACGATGCGTGTGATGAAGGGATTGCTCGGCCTGCTGCTGGCCATGCCATTGTTGGCCTCAGCCGAAGAGATCGGCCAGGTGTCGACGGTGTTCAAGTTTGTCGGCCCCAACGACCGGATCGTGGTCGAAGCCTTTGATGACCCCAAGGTCGATGGCGTGACCTGCTACCTGTCGCGCGCCAAGACCGGCGGCGTAAAAGGCGGCCTGGGCCTGGCCGAAGACCGCGCCGAAGCCTCGATTGCCTGCCGTCAGGTCGGGCCGATCCGCTTCAAGGGTGAACTCAAGGATGGCGACGAAGTGTTCAAGGAACGCACGTCGCTGGTGTTCAAGACCATGCAGGTGGTGCGCTTCCTCGACAAGAAGCGCAATACCCTCGTGTACCTGGTCTACAGCGACCGCGTGATTGAGGGCAGCCCGCAGAACGCCGTTACCGCGATTCCAATTTTACCGTGGTCGACCGCTCAGTGATCCGCGGGCGAGTTTCGTAATCGGCGTCTATGATTGCAGGCTTGCGGGTTGTAATCTCGAAGCGCCGCAATGCAAAGAACATGGGATATCTGGAGTTCGTCATGAGTGCTTTCCACGACCTGAAACTCAAAGCGTTGGACGGACAAGAGCTGCCACTGGCGCCCTTCAAGGGCAAAGTTGTGCTGGTGGTCAACGTGGCCTCCAAATGTGGCTTGACCCCGCAATACGCGGCGTTGGAAAACCTCTATCAGCACTACAAGGACCAGGGGTTTACCGTACTCGGCCTGCCGTGCAACCAGTTTGCAGGCCAGGAACCGGGCAGCGAAAAGGAGATCCAGGCGTTCTGCAGCCTCAACTACGGCGTGACCTTTCCGTTGGGCAGCAAACTCGAGGTCAACGGCCCTGAGCGTCATCAGTTGTACCGCTTGTTGGCGGGCGAGGGCGCGGAGTTTCCTGGGGACATCACCTGGAATTTCGAGAAATTCCTGTTGGGTAAAGACGGCCGAGTACTGGCGCGCTTCTCGCCGCGTACCCCACCGGAAGATCCGTCGATCGTCCAGGCCATCGAAAAAGCCCTGAGCTGATTCCCTAACCTGTAGGCGCGAGCCAACTCGCTCCTACAGGTGTCCGGCATTTCTAAGCCTTAATCACCCTGATCAATAGTGCTACTCAGCGCGCTGCACTCGCCATATTATCGGCATCATAAAAACCGTCTTTCGTGGAGTGTTGCCATGCCTGTTCAAGCCTTGTTCAAACCGTTCCACCTCGGAGCGCTGCAACTGTCGAGTCGTGTGGTCATGGCGCCGATGACCCGTTCGTTTTCCCCGGGCGGTGTACCCAATTCCAAGGTCATCGAGTACTACCGCCGCCGTGCCGCTGCCGGCGTGGGCCTGATCATCACCGAAGGCACCGTGGTCGATCACCCGGCGTCCAACGGCTATCCCAACGTCCCGCACTTCTACGGTGAAGCGGCGTTGGCCGGTTGGAAGAAAGTGGTCGATGCGGTGCATGCCGAAGGCGGCAAGATCGTCCCGCAGCTGTGGCATGTGGGCAGCGTGCGCCGTATCGGCACTGAGCCGGATGCCAGCGTACCGGCCTACGGCCCGATGGAAAAACTCAAGGATGGCAACGTGGTCGTCCACGGCATGACCCGTCAGGACATCAAGGACGTGATTGCCGCCTTCGCCCAGGCAGCCAAGGACGCCCAGCGCATCGGCATGGACGGCGTGGAAATCCATGGCGCCCATGGCTACCTGGTGGACCAGTTCTTCTGGGAAGGCAGCAACCAGCGCACCGACGAATATGGCGGCAGCCTGGCCAACCGTTCGCGCTTTGCCATCGAACTGATCCAGGCTACCCGCGCCGCTGTAGGCCCGGATTTTCCGATCATCTTGCGTTTTTCCCAGTGGAAGCAGCAGGACTACACCGCGCGCCTGGTGCAAACCCCCGAGGCCTTGGGTGAGTTTCTCAAGCCGCTGTCCGACGCCGGTGTGGATATTTTCCACTGTTCCACTCGCCGTTTCTGGGAGCCGGAGTTCGAAGGTTCCGACCTCAACCTGGCCGGCTGGACCCGCCAGCTCACCGGTAAACCGACCATCACCGTCGGCAGCGTCGGCCTGGATGGTGAGTTCCTGCAGTTTATGGTCAACACTGACAAGGTTGCGCAACCGGCCAGCCTGGAGAAGCTGCTGGAGCGCTTGAACAACGATGAGTTCGACCTGGTCGCCGTGGGCCGTGCTCTGCTGGTGGACCCGGACTGGGCGGTAAAGGTGCGCGAGGGTCGCGAGGGAGACATCCTGCCGTTCAGTCGTGAGGCGTTGACGACCCTGGTGTAACGGGCTGGGCTCCCGGCGGTTGTCACCGGGAGCTGTTTAGCTGGAGCGTTCAATACTCAACTGATTTGCGCAGCTCTTGGCTGTGATCGGTCTTGTGCCCATCTTGACGCGCAGAGTGGTCATAGGTGGGCGGTTCTGCTCGAGACTGATCCAGCCACTGTTGCTGGCGCGTCCACTCTGCCGTTGGCATGTTGATGCCATTGCGCACTCCCATTCCATAAGTCGCCATATTTCAGTGTCTCCATTGATTTAAAGGACCTGCGTGAACAGCCGGTATCAATGATTGGCAATCCGCCGTTCGCCGTTCCAGGGTGAAATATCGAGTAAATCTTACGCAGCCTATGGCGATTGGCGTGCGACACGCTGCGCAATGTCGGACGGGAGGCCAGGTAGGGAGCGCCCGGCTTCCCGTCTATTTTCAGGACGTCATGCTCTTCAAGGCCTATTGTTTTGTTGTTGGCCGATCCGGATTAAACGTGGGAGGCATCATCCGCTTGTTCGGAATAGGCCGCTTCATATCGGGTGGTGGCGTATGACTCTTGGTTGGGGCGCGCGCCGTTGTGCGGACGTTCCCATTGATTCTGCGGCGGCTGCCAGTTGTTTTCCGGGCGTGCGGGTTGCGGACGATAGCCGCCGTTGTGCGGTGGGCGTTGCCAGTCGTTCTGCGGGGGCTGCCAGTTGTTTTCCGGACGCGTGGGTTGCGGATGATAGCCGCCGTTGTGCGGTGGGCGCTGCCAGTCGTTCTGCGGCGGCTGCCAGTTGTTTTCCGGGCGTGTGGGTTGCGGGCGATAGCCGCCGTTGTGCGGTGGGCGCTGCCAGTCGTTCTGTGGCGGCTGCCAGTTGTTTTCCGGGCGTGTGGGCTGCGGGCGATGGCCGCCGTTGTGCGGAGGGCGTTGCCAGTCGTTTCCAGGGCGCGCGGGTTGTGGGCGATTCCATGCGTTTTCCGGGCGAGTAGGTTGCGGTCGTTGCCAATGGTTGCCCGGGCGTGACGGCTGTGGGCGGTTCCAGCCGTGGTTCGCGTTATAGGGCTGTTGGAGTGATGGCTGCCCGTGATCGTTCTGAGCGCTTGCGGATGGGCAGGTGTCTGCGGCCCCTTGAGTGGGCGTGTTGAACGGTTGGAATCGCAGCGCCATTGATCCATTTATGAGTGTCGACATAATGCTCTCTATTAATGTTTCATCATGAATGACCTGCCTTTTTTGAGTGTGTCCACAAGCAGACACCCCTCCTATGGCAGGTGTCATGTAGGTGGCGATAAATCGCACGACGTTCCGGAAATATCCTGTTGTGGAGTGCCGACTCCGATGGCTTCAGGTAAAGAATCCTAATGTTGAAGCCATTATTCAGGGGGAAGGCTGGCAGGAAGGCGAACGAACTGACGTTACTCGCAGATCGTTCAACGAACGTAAGGCAGTGTCGGAGCGGCCAAAGGTTCCCCGCACACATCGCGTAACTGGTTCTCGAATTGCTCGATAATCGCTGACCAGCCCTGGCGACTGGCATGCCGGCGCGCATTGAGACGGGCTCTGCGCAAATGCTCGCGGTCTTCCAGCAGCCAATTGGCCGCATCGCAGAACGCGTCCTCATCGCCGGGCATCGCCAGCACGCCGTTGTAGCCATGGCGGATATGCTGGGTCGCGGCCGCCTGGTCGTATGCCACCACCGCGAGCCCGGAGGCCATCGCTTCCAACACCACATTGCCGAAGGTTTCGGTCAGGCTGGGGAACAGGAAAAGGTCCCCCGAGGCGTAGTATCGCGCCAGTTCTTCGCCGCGTCGGGTGCCACAGAATATGGCGTTCGGCAGGTCGTGCTCCAACAGCGCACGCTGTGGCCCGTCGCCGACGACGATCAGTTGCAGGCGACGCTGTGGATAAGTACTGCGCAGGGCATCGAAGCAACGCTTGAGCACGCCCAGGTTCTTTTCCTGAGCCAGGCGCCCGACGTGCAGCACCGCAATATCGTCATTGCCCAGGCCCCAGCTCTCGCGCAAGGCGTTATCGCGCTTGGCCGGGTGGAATAGCTGACTGTCCACCCCGCGCGACAACATCCCCAGACGCTCGAAATGCCGGCGCTCCAGTTCCAGGCGCTGGCTGGCGCTGGGCACCAGGGTCAAGGTCGAGCGGTTATGAAACCAGCGCAGGTAGTGCGTGACCACGCGGCTCAACAGGCTCATACCGTACTGGTTCGAGTACTGCTGGAAATTGGTGTGAAAGCCGCTGACCACGCTGATCCCCAGGCGACGTGCTGCGCGTAGCGCCGACAACCCGAGCGGTCCTTCTGTGGCGATGTACAGCACGTCCGGGCGTTGGCGTGTCCAGCGGCGCAGCAGCTTGTGCATCGACGACTGGCCCCATTGCAGGCCCGGATAACCCGGCAACGGCCAGCCGCGGCACAGCAGCAATTCGTTGTCGCTGGGCCGGCTCTGGTCAATGCCCTGACGCGGGCGCACCAGTTCGACCTGATGGCCGCGCGCGCGCAAACCCTCGCACAGGCGAGCCAGTGTATTGGCCACCCCGTTGATCTCTGGCGGGAAGGTTTCGGTAATCAGGGTGATGTGAAGCGAAGCTGTCGTCATGACCCACAGTGTCGCTGTGGGCTGTGTCGTCGATGTGTCATACAGATGATGGATTTATGACTTGACCACTTTAGGCGCCACCATCGCCTCGGCGCCTTGCTCGCGCACCCAGAACAACGTCGCCCCGGCCACCGCCGCCGGCATCATCAGCAGGTTGACCACCGGCACCAGCAGCACCAGGTAGACGCTGCCGCCGAAGCTCATGCTCTGCCAGCGTTTCTGGCGCAGCCAGGCGAGCATTTCGTTCCAGCCCAGTTTGTGGTTGTCGGCCGGGTAGTCGATGTATTGGATCGCCATCATCCACACGCCGAAGAGCAGCCACAACGGCGCGGCGATCAGGTTGACCACCGGAATGAACGACAGGATAAACAAGCCGATGGCCCGTGGCAGGAAATAGCCCAGCTTGCGCATCTCCCGCGCCAGGGTGCGTGGGACCATGGCCATCAGCTCGGCCCAACTGAACGATGGGAAGTCATCGGTGCCACGCACCACCACTTCAACTTTCTCCGCGAGAAAACCGTTGAAGGGCGCGGCGATGATATTGGCGAGCATGGTAAAGGTGAAAAACACCATCAACACCACCAGCACCACGAACAGCGGCCACAGGATATAGCTGAGGAAACTCAGCCAGCCGGGCAGCGTCGGCATCAGGGTGTCGACCCACAGGCTGAACTGATGGCCGGCGAAATAGATCAGGCCGACGAACAGCACCAGGTTGATCGCCAGCGGCAGCAGCACAAACAGGCGCAGGCCAGGGCTCAACACCAGTTTGAGGCCTTCACGCAGGTATTGCGGACCGGAAAGAACAGGGGCGGGCATGGAGAACTCCGAGCAGGATGACGAACGCGCCGACCTTACCGGCTTTGCATTCCAGGCGAAAGCGCGGCCAGTGTGACGACATCAACGGTAACAAAGGCGTCGATTAATGGGGGCGACTGCATAGAGACCGCCTATGAGCTGGATTGTTATTCCGTATTTCCTTAATCTTGCCCCCCTCTATACGCTGCACCCATTACTTTCAGGATCTGCGAGTTCAAGCCTTCCCCAAGTGCTTCGCGGTCCTTTTTTATTCCAGCCGCCTTGTTGTCCGGGCGGTCGATAGGAGTGAGTCATGTCTGATACCCGTCATTCGCGAGTGATTATTCTCGGTTCCGGCCCTGCCGGTTACAGCGCTGCCGTCTACGCTGCCCGAGCCAACCTCAAGCCACTGCTGATCACCGGCATGCAGGCGGGCGGTCAGTTGACCACCACCACCGAAGTCGACAACTGGCCGGGCGACGTCCATGGCCTGACCGGCCCGGTGCTGATGGAGCGTATGAAAGAGCACGCCGAGCGCTTCGAAACCGAGATCGTGTTTGACCACATCAACCAGGTCGACTTCTCGAAAAAGCCTTACAGCCTGACCGGCGACAGCGGCGTCTACACCTGTGACGCGCTGATCATCGCTACCGGCGCCAGCGCCCGTTACCTGGGCCTGCCGTCGGAAGAAACGTTCATGGGCAAGGGCGTATCCGCCTGCGCGACGTGCGACGGTTTCTTCTACCGCAACAAGCCGGTCGCCGTGGTCGGTGGTGGCAACACGGCCGTGGAAGAGGCGCTGTACCTGGCCAACATCGCCAGCACCGTGACCCTGATTCACCGCCGCGAGACCTTCCGAGCCGAGAAGATCCTGATCGACAAGCTGCACGCGCGTGTCGCTGAAGGCAAGATCATCCTCAAGCTCAACGCCACCCTGGATGAAGTCCTCGGTGACAACATGGGCGTGACCGGTGCGCGCCTGAAAAACAACGACGGCAGCTTCGACGAGTTGACAGTCGACGGCGTGTTCATCGCCATCGGCCACACCCCGAACACCTCGCTGTTCGAAGGCGTGCTGGATGCCAAGGACGGTTACCTGGTGGTGCAGGGCGGCCGTGAAGGCAACGCGACAGCGACCAACATCGAAGGCATCTTCGCGGCCGGTGACGTGGCTGACCACGTGTACCGCCAGGCCATCACCTCGGCCGGCGCCGGTTGCATGGCGGCCCTGGATGCCGAGCGGTACCTGGACGGTTTGCAGAACGCTTAGGTCTGAACCCGCTGAAATGAAAAAACCGGCGAAAGCCGGTTTTTTATGCGCGGGATTTGATGATCCATCGCTATCTCAATTTGGTAATCCAATCACTGTGGGAGCTGGCTTGCCTGCGATAGCGGTGTGTCAGCCAACGTCTATGCAGGATTTACCGCCGCCATCGCAGGCAAGCCTGCTCCCACATTAAATCGGGTTTGCACGTTGGATCAGCGGCGAGTCAGAGGTTGCTGGTCAAACTTCACACCCGCCAACCCATGCGCGATCAACGCCCGAATATTCCCATGGTCACTGCCCTCAGGCGTGGCCAGCACCGAGCGGTAGTGCTCGCCAAACGCGAGCAGTGCGTGCTGCTCGCTCAAGCCTTCCAGCAGCGCCAGGCCGAGGGTCTTGCACGAGCCTTCGTTCTGCCCTGCGGCGTTTTCCACGGTGCCATTGGTGAAGGCTTGTGGCTGGTAGTCGTAACCGGCGGCGACAAAGGCCAGGGTGTCGGCGAAGAGATGTTCGCCGCTGTCGAGGCTGGCGCGCAGGGTGTTCAGGTCAGTCATGGGGTTTTCCTTTGGCGAACGCCGCGTGTTGTTCGGCGCTGGCTTCTTGCTGGTATTGGGTTTTCCACTCGGCATACGGCATGCCGTACACCACTTCACGGGCGGCATCGAGGCTCAGCTCGATCTGGCGCTCGTCGGCCTCGGCCTTGTACCACTTGGACAGGCAGTTGCGGCAGAAGCCGGCGAGGTTCATCAGGTCGATATTCTGCACATCCTTGCGGCTGTCCAGGTGTGCGACCAGCCGCCGAAAGGCGGCGGCTTCGAGTTCGAGACGTTGTTGATCGGTCATAGGTTTCACGCAAATCCAGGGGTTAGCGGCTGGCCGCCAGGGTAATCGAAACCGATTCGGCAAAGCGCAGCGCGTGGGGCTTGTCCACTTCGACTTCGGCGTACAGCACTGACTCGTTGCTCATCACCAGGTCCAGCAGTTCCTGGGTCAGGCGCTCCAGCAGGGCGAAGCGGTTGCCTTCGACGTGGGCGATGATCGCCTTGGTGATGGTGCGGTAATTCAAGGCGTGGTCGATATCGTTGTCGCGCACGGCGTCCTGGGCGGCATACAGGATGGTCAGGTTGATCAGCACATCCTGCTTGTTGAGGATTTCATCTTCGTTGATACCGATATAGGTGCGCAGACACAGGTCCTTGACCCGGATGCGCGCCATGCCTGGTTGAAGTTGTGGCATTGCTACTTGCTCCGTCCAATCAGTTGCAGGAACTCCATGCGCGTGGTGTTCGACTCGCGGAACGCGCCGAGCATCACCGAGGTGTTCATGGTTGAATTCTGTTTTTCCACGCCGCGCATCATCATGCACATGTGCTTGGCTTCGATCACCACCGCCACACCGGAAGCCTGGGTCACGTCCTGGATGGCGTCGGCGATTTGCCGCGTGAGGTTTTCCTGGATCTGCAGGCGCCGCGCAAACATGTCGACGATGCGCGCCAGCTTCGATAGACCGAGTACTTTGCCGGTCGGAATATAGGCCACATGGGCCTTGCCGATAAAGGGCAGCAGGTGGTGTTCGCACAGCGAATACAGCTCGATGTCCTTGAGGATCACCATCTCGTCATTGTCGGAGGCGAACAGCGCACCGTTGACGATTTCTTCGAGGTTTTGCGCGTAGCCATGACACAGGTATTGCATGGCTTTGGCGGCACGCTTGGGGGTGTCGAGCAGGCCTTCGCGTTCCGGGTCTTCACCCAGGCCTTTAAGGATCTCGCGATAGTGCTGGGGCAGGGATAAGGTCATACAACATCCTCACAAACGGCTTACTTGATATGCCGCCCACCGTTGACGGTCAGGGTGGTACCGGTGACGTAGGGGTTGTCCAGCAGGTAACGCAGGCTCTGGTAAATCACTTCGGGCCCGGGCTCGATGCCCAGTGCCGACTTGGCCAGCACCTGGGTACGGTAGGCCGCGTCGTCGCCTTCGTTGAACATCACCATCGCCGGGGCGATGCCGTTGACTTTGATCAGCGGTGCAAACTGCGCGGCAAACGACAGCGTGAGGCTGTCGAGCCCGGCCTTGGTGGCGCAGTAGGCGATGTGCTGGCGGCTGCCCTTGCGCACCACATCATCGCTGATATGCACGATGTCGGCGGGTGAAGAGCGGTGCAGCAAGGGTGAACAATGCAGGTTGATCAGGTACGGCGCAAGCATGTGTACGCTGAACATGTCGGTAAAGGCACGGCTTTCGTCGCCCGGGGTTTCGGCGATCCAGGCCGAGGCGTTGTGGATGATCGCGCGCAGGCTTTGGGTGTGGCGCTGCAGCTCGGTGATAAACGCGAGAATCCCGGCTTCGCTGGAGAAGTCGGCAAACACGCCGATCGCGCCACGCTCGCGCAGGGCCTGCACGCCGGGGCGTTCGCTGCGATAGCTGAAAATCACCGAGTGGCCCTCGTCCAGCAAGCGTTCGGCACAATGCAGGCCGACGCGCTGGCCGGCGCCGGTGATCAGGATCGGGGCGTTTGTTGCAGTCATGGGAGGCTCGAGTCGCTGGCAGGGTCAAATCATACCAGTGACGAGCCGCCCTGTACTCACGCCGCGGCTTCGGTAGCCTTGGCCCGTGGCGGCGAAGGGTGCAGCCAGTTGGCCAGCAGGTGGGTCGAGAGTGGAATGAACAGGTAGACCATCAGCGGTGTGAGCGCCAGGGTGCTGACCAGCACGCGGCTGAACAGGTCCAGTTCGCTGAGCAGCGGCCCCAGGCCGAAGTTGAACAGCAACGACACCGGGAAAAACGCCAGCCAGATCGCCACCGCCTGTTTCCAGCGCGGCGGCCGTGTACCTGCGGCACCGAACCAACCATCGATGCCACGCACGCGATGCTCGGACGGGTCGGCAAACAGCTCGCTGCCACGGCCCAGCCAGGCGCTGCGCGACGCGGAAAATTCCCAGGCATGCAGGGTTTTTTCGTCGGCGAAGCGGAAAATGATCTGGAACTCATCATCAAGGGGCGGCGGTGCGAGGACGCCGGAGCCCAGGTAGCCGGGGAAGTCAGTGGCCAGTTGCTCGCCTTCGCGCAGCCAGGCCATCAACTCTTCGTAGCGACCCTTGGCCACGCGGCGCGCAACCATCAGGGTGACGGGTGAGGTAGACATTGTGTATCTCCAAATAGACGGGTGCGCTGAACCGGGTAGGTGGCGCACAGACGACGCTGCGGGGGTGTTGCAGCGACGCTTGGTTCGTTGTTGCCAATATTGGTAAGCAAGGATTATTCCTGTTTTGTAGAAATACACCAGCGGCATCGGTCCGATAGGTACACACCTTGATATACATCGCGGTAAAAGCGTTAAATGGGGCTCACTTTCAAACGGACGTTCGTGACCTCTGATGCCCGAAATCATTGCGCCTATTGGCGAATCCTCCTCCGCCAGCCTTGCCGATTCCGATGAGTTGCTTCCGATTCGTGAAGTGTCGAGATTGACGGGCATCAACCCGGTCACCCTGCGTGCCTGGGAGCGGCGCTACGGCCTGATTCAACCCACGCGCACCGAAAGCGGGCATCGCCTGTACTCCAAAGCCGATATTCAAACGGTTCATCGCATTGTCGATTGGATCGAGCGCGGCGTGGCCGTGAGCAAAGTGGGCAAGATCCTCGCGCGTGACGACCAGCAGGCCGCCGCCGTGCGCGTCGAGCACGACACGGTCGATGAGGGCGAATGGCCGCAGTGGCAGGCGCGCTTGTTGCTGGCCGTCAACGCGTTCGATGACCGTCAACTGGAGCATCTGTACAACCAGGTGATTGCCACCTACCCGCTCAACGTGGCGTTCCAGGACATCCTGATGCCTCTTTGGAACGACCTGTTGCGTCATCAGGGAGGATTCGGCCAGGCCAGTGAGTGGCTGTTCTTCGATAATTTCCTGCGGGTGCGGGCGTTGCAGCGTCTGCAACTGGCGTGTGCGTCGGCGGCGCCACGGGTGTTGCTCGCGGCCATTCCCGGCGAGTGCCGTAAATTGGAATTGCTGGTGGCGGGGCTGTTGATCGGTCGCGACGATCTGGCCGTGAAGGTGCTGGGGATGGGCCAGCCTTTCGATGAATTGACGCTGGTGTGTGAAAAGACGCAACCCGAGGCGCTGGTGCTCTTCTCCAATCACTCACACAATCAGGCGCTGATCGGGCGCTTGAATCGCCTGGCGTTGACCCTGGATTGCCCGTTGTTTCTTGCCGGTGCGGCGTCGGACCTGGCCCAGGACGATCTGGCAGGCTCCACCGTCGGCTGCCTGGGCAATGAAGGACGCTTGATGCAACGCCGCTTGCAGCAATTTCTCTGCGGTAACCTGGATACCTGAGGTCAGGCGTGCATCTGTGGATGCATCAAGCGGTGCTGGTGCAGGATGAATTGGCGCAGGCGCTCGGTTTCATCCGCATCGCCTTGGCCCAGGCGATAGGCAAACAAGCCCCGCGCGGTTTCCCGCTCCAGCGTGCCGCGTATCGCGATGCGTTCATAACCGGAAGGGCTGAACCACAGGGCAAAGGTTTTCGGCGCCTTGATCCGGCCACGAATTTCCACCAGCACGCCCTTGAACGACACCTCATGCACCCACAGCGCACTGGGGTTGCCCCTGACATTTTCCAGCGCCACCGGCGCTTCAAGTGCCAGGCGCCAAGGACGAATCATCGGCCCGTCTTCAAAAATACTCGGTACGCCCAGGCGTAAATGCACGGCATGAAACTCGTCTTCCACCAAGTGCAGCGGGAAGGTGAGTTGCTGGTTATCGAAGTGCGCCTGGAGGGTGACGTGATCGTGGGCTGCCAGCCGTGTGAGCAAGTCGCGAAGCTGGGAACTGCCGTTGAGAGTCAGGCTTGACGAGGCATCCCGCAGGTTGAGCTGGGGGTTGTGCTGCATGTTACGAATGAAATCCAGCTCGTCCTGAGTCAGAAGCGCGTCGCGTTGCATTGATCTTGCTCAATCGGGAGGGTGTTAAAACGCCATTATCCGCTCTAATAAGCGCATTTTCTAAGTTTTGTTAGATCCGCTCGTCGCCTTGACCGCTGCCAGCTCGGCCTTGACCTGCGCCAACTCCGCCTCCAATTGCGCGACGCGCTGCTGGGCCTTGACCTGCAAGGTCACATCCTTTTGCACGCCGACGAAATAGGTCTGCTTGTCGGCATGGTTGTAAACCGTTGAAAGCGACAGTTCGTTCCAGAAATGGCTGCCGTCCTTGCGATAGTTGCGCAGGATTTCCCGGCAGGCACCGCCGCTGTCCAGTGCTTCACGAATGGCCATCAGCCCCGGTTGATCACGGTCGCCGGACTGCAGAAAGCGGCAGTCCTGATACAGGACGTCGTCCAGGGTGTAGCCGGTCAGTCGCTCGAATGCCGGGTTGACGTAGATCAGCGGTTTATCCTTGCCTTCCCGTTCGGCGACAACAATACCGTCGTTGGAAGCGTTGACGACCATTTGCAGCAGTTTGGCGTTAATCATTGCGCGGTCCCTGGCGTGTTCTTGAACTGGCAGTTTATGGCAAGTCTTGAATGTTGCACGGTGTGCGCCGAAATATTTGCCCCAACTGGTAATATCCCAGGCTTTCGCTCAATGACAGGATCAGATTGATGAAAGTCGCCATCCTTTCCGGCTCGGTGTACGGCACGGCTGAAGAAGTCGCCCGCCACGCTGCCGACATCCTTAACGCGGCCGGCTTCGAGGCCTGGCACAACCCGCGCGCGAATCTAGCGGACGTGCAGGCCTTCGCCCCGCAGGCTTTACTGGCGGTGACCTCCACCACGGGCATGGGAGAACTACCGGACAACCTGCAACCGCTGTATTCGAACATTCGCGACCAGTTGCCCTCGGCCTGGCGCGGTTTGCCGGGCGCGGTCATCGGCCTGGGCGACGCCAGCTACGGCGATACCTTCTGCGCCGGCGGTGAGCACATGCGTGAGCTGTTCAGCGAGTTGGGCGTGCATGAAGTGCTGCCGATGCTGCGCCTGGACGCCAGCGAAAGCGTCAACCCGGAAACCGACGCCGAACCCTGGTTGGCCGAGCTGGTCACTGCACTGCGCGGCTGACCGGGAACTCCCGCAGCAACGCCAGCCAGGCCTGGGCGGCTTTCGACAGATAGGCGCCCTCACGCCAGATAAACGCAATGTCCCAGCGCAGGTAGTCGGGCGCCTTCAGCGTGAGGCGTACCACCCCAGGCCGCACCAGCCCACGGGCGACCACGCTGGGCAACAGCACCACGCCTTGACCGGCCGCGACCAGGGCCGCGAGAAAATCCGCTTGGCCGCTGCGGCCTCCTTCTTTCGGCGTAAAGCCCACCCGCTGACACGCCTGCAGCAAGCGGTCGTTCAAGACAAAGCTGCGCTGATACATGAGGAACGGTGTGTTCGCCAACTCCTCCAGGCGCACCTGGGCGTTCTGCGCCAAGGGATGGTTCATCGGCAGCAAGGCATCCAGCGGTTCATCGCAGAAGGCTTGCCAGGCGAATGCCGGATCGCTGGGCTTCAAGCTGCCACCGACTTCCAGCTCGCCGCTCAAAATCGCCTGCTCGATACTGCGACTGCCACCCTCCAACAACTGGATGGTGACGTTCGGATAGCGCCGGCGGTACTCGGCGAACAGCTCGGCAAACAGCGTATCGCCGCCCAACTGCGGCAAGCCCAGGCGCAACTCGCCACGGGTCAGGTGCTGCATATCATCCAGCTCACTGAGCAATTCGTTCTGCAGGCGCAGCATGGCTTCGGCGCGTTGCAGGACGACTTGGCCGGCGGCGGTCAGGCGGATCTGCGAGCCGATGCGGTCGAGCAACGGTGTGCCCAGGCTGTGTTCCAGCTGTGCGACCTGTTTGCTCACGGCGGACTGGCTGATGTGCAGGGTTTTCCCGGCCTGGGTAAAACCGCCGCGGTGGATGACTTCGACAAAACTGCGCAGCTGTTTGAATTCCATGGGCCTGATTCCAGTTTGGAATAGTTGGCAGTCTAACAATTCGCTGTGGGGATGGAAGGGGGCTCTCTAAAATGGAGGCCTACGAGGACCCAAAGCCCATGAAACGTTTCAGCTTCAAACACGTCGGCCGTCTGCTGACTGAATTGGTCGTACTGCTGGCCATCTACCAGCTCGGTACTCAACTGGTGGCCTGGTTGGCGTGGCCCATCCCCGGTGGCGTGATGGGCCTGGGCCTGTTGCTGGCGACCTTCGCCACCGGCCTGGTCAAGCCGGCTGCCCTGCAATTGGGGGCGGGCGTGCTGATGGCGGAAATGTTGTTGTTCTTTATTCCGGCCTTGATGAGCCTGTTGGACTACGGCGGCCTGGTGCGCAATGACGGTTGGCGCATTCTGCTGGTGATCGGCGTGAGCACCCTGGCGGTCATGCTGGTGACGGCCTTCACCGTGGAAATAGTGTGTCGTTGGAAGGTGCGCCATGAAGCTTGAGCTGATGCCGGTGTTCTGGCTGGCCCTGACCCTGGGCGCCTATATCTTCAGCCGCTGGATCTACCGTCGGACCGGGCGCTACCTGTTGTCGCCGCTGATCCTGGTGCCCGCGCTGCTGCTCGCGGTGGCCGTGCCGATGCACACCGCTTATGCCGAATACGCCCGCGACACCCATTGGCTGATGCTGGTGCTGGGCCCGGTGACCGTGGCGTTTGCGGTGCCGATCTGGCAGCAGCGACGCTTGTTGGCGCGGTATTGGTCGGCCTTGCTGCTGGGCATGGTGGCCGGCAGCGCGGCGTCCATCGGCACCTCGTTCGGTTTGGCCAAGGCGCTGGCGCTGGACAGTGCGGTGACGATGTCCCTGGTGCCGCGTTCAATCACCACACCATTTGCCATGCCGATGTCTTCCGACCTGGGCGGTGTGCCGGAACTGACGGCCGTGTTCGTGATGTTCACCGGCGTGTTCGGCGCCTTGCTCGGAGGGGTGCTGCTCAAGTGGCTGCCGCTGCGCACCCCCTTGGCGCGCGGGGCATTGTTCGGGGTGGGCGCGCACGGCGCAGGCGTGAGCCGGGCCCATGAAGTGGGCGGTGAAGAGGGCTCTGTCGCGGGCCTGGTGATGGTGTTGACGGGGCTGCTCAACCTGTTTGCGGCGCCGTTATTGGCGACGCTTCTCTGACGCGACGGGGACAAATGTAAACTATTCTCTTGGCTGACTCGTGCGGCCATCAAGCTGGCTGCGAAGGCAACTCCCTGCGCCACGAGGTCTGACTACACTGACCCTTCACATAAAATAATAAAAAAATGCGCCAAGGAGGTCGTTGCCGTGAGCCTAGCCCCCGTTGTATCGCCACAGAATGTCAAAGATCAGGTCAGCGCGGCCGAATGGCAGACCCGCGTCGACCTGGCTGCGTGCTATCGCCTGGTCGCCATGCATGGCTGGGATGATCTGATTTTCACGCATATCTCGGCCAAGGTGCCGGGCACCGATGATTTCCTGATCAACCCTTATGGGCTGATGTTCCACGAGATCACGGCGTCGAGCCTGGTCAAGGTCGACCAGGCCGGCAACAAACGGATGGATAGCGCTTACGACATCAACCCGGCCGGCTACACCATCCACAGCGCCATCCACGAAGTGCGCCACGACGTGGTGTGCGTGCTGCATACCCATACGGCGGCGGGGGTTGCCGTGTCTGCGCAGAAGCAGGGCGTATTGCCCATCAGCCAGCAGTCCTTGTTCGTGTTGTCCAGCCTGGCCTATCACGCGTATGAAGGCGTGGCGCTGAACCACGAAGAAAAAGCACGCTTACAGGCCGACCTTGGCGAAAACAATTTCCTGATGCTGCACAACCATGGCCTGCTGACCTGCGGCGGGACGATTGCCGACACCTTCCTGATGATGTTCACCTTTCAGCGCGCCTGTGATATCCAAGTGCTTGCGCAAAACGGCGCGGCTGAATTGATCACCATCGACCCGCAGATTCTCGCTGGGGCCAGGGCGATGGTGGCGGCTGTCACAAAGAGCGCCCAGGGTATGGGAGGCGCGCTGGCCTGGCCGGCGCTGCTGCGTAAATTGGACCTGCAAGATCCGGGGTATAAAAATTGATGCCTCTCGCCGAGATTCCGCTCAGGGCCTGGCGCAAGTGCGGCCAGAGTTTCGTTTTCCGTGGCCGCACCATTCGGTATTGGGTGGCCGGGCAGGGCGAGCCGCTGCTGCTGATCCATGGCTTCCCGACCGCCAGTTGGGACTGGCATTACCTGTGGCAGCCCCTGGCCCAGCGCAATCTGGTGATCGCCTGCGACATGCTCGGGTTTGGCGATTCGGCCAAGCCGCTGGACCACGACTATTGCCTGTTGGAACAGGCCGATTTGCAACAGGCGCTGCTCGACCACCTGCGTGTGCGGCAACCGGTGCATGTGCTGGCCCATGATTACGGGGACAGCGTCGCCCAGGAATTATTGGCGCGGCATCACGAAGGCCGTTTCCAGATGGCCAGTTGTGTGTTCCTCAATGGCGGGCTGTTCCCCGAAACCCATCGCCTGGTGCTGGTGCAGAAACTGCTGCTCAGCCCCTTGGGCTGGATGATCGGCCGCGCGTTTGGGCGCAATGCTTTGTCCGACAGTTTCAGCCAGATCTTCGGCGCGCAGACCCGCCCCAGCGAGAGCGCCCTCGATGATTTCTGGAGCCTGATCAACTGCAATGACGGGCCGCGCATCCTGCATAAACTGATCAACTACATTCCCCAGCGCCGTCGCCTGCGTGAGCGTTGGGTGGGCGCCCTGCAGCGTGGCGACGTACCGCTACGGGTGATTGACGGCGAAGTCGACCCGATTTCCGGCGCCCACATGGTCGAGCGCTACCACCAGGTGGTGCCCCACGCCGACACGGTATTGCTGGCCAATATCGGCCACTACCCGCAGATCGAAGCGCCGGTGCAGGTGCTCAAACATTACCTGGAGTTTCGACAGCGGATCGTGCAGGTGGCGCCGCGCATGGCCTATTCCTGAGACAGGCAATCATCCTTCAGCCTTATCGCGCACCATTCAGCCCTGGCCGTATTTATTGTGACCGCAGGCCCTGTGCCTGACACTCGACCCATTCCCATTGTCGCCATTGGAGTTCGGTATGAGTGAGTCAGTGCAGTTCCAGGATAAGGTCGTGATCGTCACCGGTGCCGGCGGCGGATTGGGCCGGGCCCATGCGCTGCTGTTCGCCAGGCACGGGGCCAAAGTGCTGGTCAATGATCTCGGCGGTTCCACCCAGGGCGAGGGCGCCAATGCGTCGGCGGCCGACCGTGTGGTCGCACAAATCCGCGAGGCCGGCGGCATTGCCGAAGCCAACCATGATTCCGTCACCGATGGCGAGAAAATCGTACAGAACGCCCTGGACGCTTTCGGCCATATCGACGTGGTGGTGAACAACGCCGGCATCCTGCGCGACAAGACTTTCCATAAAATGGACGACAGCGACTGGGACCTGGTTTACCGGGTGCATGTCGAAGGAGCCTACAAAGTCACCCGCGCCGCCTGGCCCCATCTGCGTGAGCAAAGCTATGGTCGGGTGATCTTTACTGCGTCCACGTCGGGCATCTACGGCAATTTCGGGCAGTCCAACTACGGCATGGCCAAGCTCGGCCTGTATGGCTTGACCCGCACCCTGGCGCTGGAAGGGCGCAAGAACAACATCCTGGTCAACGCCATCGCCCCCACCGGCGGCACACGCATGACCGAAGGCCTGATCCCGCCGCAGGTGTTCGAGCGCCTCAAGCCGGAACTGGTCAGCCCGCTGGTGGTGTACCTCGGCAGCGAGGCGTGCCAGGAAACCTCAGGCTTGTTTGAAGTGGGCGGCGGCTGGATCGGCAAGACCCGCTGGGAACGCAGCCTCGGCGTGGGCTTCGACCCGCAGGCCGGGTTCACGCCGGATGACGTGGCCGCGCACTGGCAACAGATCTGTGACTTCGAAGGGGCGGTGCATCCCAAGGACACGATTGAGGCTTTGAAGGAGATGATGGCCAATTTGCAGAAGTTCAGCCTCTGATCATTGCTAGATGCACCATGAATACTGCGGGGCGCTGATGGCGCCCCGCTTTTTTTCAGGCATAAAAAAGGCCGCTGCAAAGCAGCGGCCGAAGTAAGACGTTGGATCAAGGAGCGACAGACTCAACGTCAGTGAACACTGGTAACAGATTGAATACAGTAGCCAATCCGTCGAATTTCAGCTTTTCTCCCGAAGGTGGAAGCGGGCCATTTGCCCTGAAAGCCAGGCAAGAATAGAGGGTTGTAACAAAATGAGTAATAGCGGTTCATGACAAGGACTGTTACTGATATGGAAACAGTTCCCTCGGCGTTATCCACTGGCCTGATAACCCGCCATCCACAGGGTGCATGCCCGTGCGCAGAGCCGCGCCAGAGCGGCTGTTAATCCTTTCGAGCGACAACACGAATACCTCCTTGGTGCGCTTATCGCTCCCGAAGGGCGGCAGTAGGGTGGGGCCTTCTGTCACTCACCGGGGAAGACGCATGACAAAAACAACAATGCGCGCCATCTTCACGCCGCAGGCGCTGGCCACTGCGGTTGCGTTGGGATGCTGTGCCCAGGCGCAGGCTGTTTCGTTCAACATCGGCGAGATCGAAGGGCAATTCGATTCCTCGCTGTCGGTCGGCGCCAGTTGGGGCATGCGCGATGCCGACAAGAAGCTGGTGGGCGTGTCCAATGGCGGCACGGGGCAGGCTTCCACCGGGGATGACGGGCGACTGAACTTCAAGAAGGGCGAGACCTTCTCCAAGATCTTCAAAGGCATCCACGACCTGGAACTCAAGTACGGCGACAGCGGCGTATTCGTGCGCGGCAAGTACTGGTACGACTTCGAGCTGCAGGACGAAGACCGCGAGTTCAAGCAGATCAGCAATCACCATCGCGACGAAGGCGCGCGCTCTTCCGGCTACGAGCTGCTGGATGCGTTCGTCTATCACAACTATTCCATCGCCGACTTGCCGGGCAACGTGCGTGTCGGCAAGCAGGTGGTGAGTTGGGGCGAGAGTACGTTTATCGGTAACTCCATCAACAGCATCAACCCCATTGACGTATCGGCCTTCCGTCGCCCCGGCGCCGAGATCAAGGAAGGGCTGATACCGGTCAATATGCTGTTCGCCTCCCAGAGCCTCACCAACCAACTGACGGTGGAAGGCTTCTACCAGTTGAACTGGGAAAACACCGTGCTGGATAACTGCGGCACGTTCTTTGGTGGCGACGTGGCGGCCCATGGTTGCAACGGAAACTACACGGTCGGCAGCCCTGCGATTGCACCGTTGCAACCCGTGGCCGCAGCGTTCGGCCAGGGCTTCCAGGTGACCAGTGAAGGTGTGGTGGTGCAGCGCGCCAAGGACCGTGATGCCCGCGATGGCGGCCAGTTCGGTGCGGCCCTGCGCTGGCTGGGCGACGACACGGAGTACGGCCTGTACTTCATGAACTACCACAGCCGCACGCCGACCGTCGGCACCCTCACGGCCAACACCAACCTGGCCACCATCGGGAGCATCGTCAACACCGCCAACGCCATTGCGCCGGGCACCGGCTCGGCCCTGGCCCAAAGCACCATGCTTGGCCGTGGCCAGTACTATCTCGATTACCCGGAAGATATTCGCCTGTACGGTGCGAGCTTCTCCACCACCTTGCCCACCGGCACGGCCTGGACCGGGGAAATCAGCTACCGCCCGAATGCGCCGGTGCAACTCAATACCACTGACCTGACCCTGGCCCTGATCAACCCGATTGCCGGCAATACCGCGTCGCCGATCCACAGCTCGTTTGGCGCCGACAATAGCGGTTACCGTCGCAAGGAAATCACCCAGATCCAGAGCACCATGACGCAGTTCTTCGACCAGGTCCTGGGGGCCGAACGCCTGACCCTGGTGGGTGAGGCCGCCTTCGTCCACGTCGGCGGGCTGGAAGCGAAAAGCAAACTGCGCTACGGCCGCGATTCGGTATACGGCGCCTACGGTTTCGGTGGCGACACCGACGGTTTCGTCACGGCTAATTCCTGGGGTTATCGTGCCCGCGCCATCCTCGACTACAACAACGTGTTTGCCGGGGTGAACCTCAAGCCCAACCTGTCCTGGTCCCACGACGTCAACGGTTACGGCCCCAACGGCTTGTTCAACCAGGGTGCCAAGGCGATCAGCGTCGGCGTCGATGCGGACTACCGCAACACCTACACCGCCAGCCTGAACTACACCGACTTTTTTGGTGGCGACTACAACACCCTGACCGACCGCGACTTCCTCGCCCTCAGCGTCGGCGTGAACTTCTGATTTGGCTTAAAGAAGGACAAGACTCTATGCGTAAGTTGATTGCTGTGATGGCCCTGAGCGTGTTGGCCGCCAACGTCATGGCGGCCGTGTCGCCCGAAGAAGCCGCCAAGCTCGGCACCAGCCTGACCCCGGTCGGCGCGGAAAAAGCCGGCAACGCCGACGGCTCGATCCCGGCCTGGACCGGTGGCATTCCGAAAAATGCCGGTGCGGTGGACAGCAAGGGCTTCCTCGCCGACCCGTTCGCCAATGAAAAGCCGCTGTTCGTGATCACCGCCGCGACGGTCGACAAGTACAAGGACAAACTCTCCGACGGCCAGGTGGCAATGTTCAAACGCTACCCCGAGACCTACAAGATCCCGGTGTACCCGAGCCACCGCACGGTCAACCTGCCGCCGGATATCTACGAGTCGATCAAGCGCAGCGCGCTGAACGTGCATGCGATCAACGACGGTAACGGCCTGGAGAACTTCACCGGCAACCGCTACTACGCCTTCCCGATTCCCAAGAATGGCGTGGAGGTGTTGTGGAACCACATCACCCGTTACCACGGCGGTAACCTGCGGCGCATCATCACCCAGGCGACCCCGCAGACGAACGGCAGCTACACGCCGATCCGCTTTGAAGAAGAAGTCGCGGTGCCGCAGGCGATCCCGGATATCGACCCGGCCAAGGCCGCCAACGTGCTGAGTTTCTTCAAGCAATCGGTAACGGCCCCGGCGCGGCTGGCGGGCAACGTGCTGCTGGTCCACGAGACCCTCGACCAGGTCAAAGAACCGCGCCTGGCCTGGATCTACAACGCCGGCCAGCGCCGCGTGCG
>NZ_JAKNRV010000429.1:0-3950 GCF_023072625.1 Pseudomonas emilianonis | reverse complement strand
CCTGGCGCGTCGATATCGGCAGCGGGTTCGTCCAGTTGACGTACACCAAGGTCTTCATCCTGGTCGCGGCCTTCGCCGGCATGGCCTTGCTGACCTACATCATCAAGTACACCAAGCTCGGCCGCATCAAGCCACACTGGAAACCACTGGCCACCGCCGCCGTATTGATGCTCGGGCTGTTCAGCTTCAGCAATCTGCCGGTACGCCTGCAAGCCGACCACCTCACCGTGGTGGGTGAACGCCAGCGCCTGCAATTGGACGAGGGCTCGAACGTCTTGCTGAACACCGATTCGGCGTTCTCCAGCAGCATCAAAGACCACCAGCGCATCGCCCGCCTCTACCAAGGCGAAGCGTTTTTCGAGGTGGCGCCCAACCGTGGCCTGCCCCTGGAAGTCGACGCTGGCCCCGTGCGCGCCAGGGTGCGCGACACCGCGTTCACCGTGCGTTACCTCAATGGCGAAGCCCAGGTGCAGGTGCAGCGCGGCGATGTCGACCTGAGCAACACCTTCGACGATGCCCGCGTGCGCCTGAGCGCCGGGCAAAGCATCCGCATCGGCCCCAAGGGTTTCGGCCAACCCGCCAGACTCGATGCCAACAAAGACCTGGCCTGGGTCCAGGGCCGGCTGATTTTCGAAAACTGCCCGATGAGCGAAGTGCTCGCCGAATTGCGCCGCTATTACCCCGGCTGGATCGTCAACACCAACGAGCAACTCGCCAGCGTCGCCGTCACCGGCAACTACCGCCTCGACCAGCCGTTGGACGTGGTGCGCTCCCTGGCCCACATCACCTCGGCCAAGCTCTCTGAATACCCGGCACTGGTGATCCTGAACTAAATGAGAATTATTTTTACTCGATAGCGCTCGGTGGTACGTCTCGTCTTAGCCAATGCAACTGATTCCCATTTGAATCGGTTCGCAACTATAAGATTCGTATCTCCGGAGCGCTTTCGATGTCTTCTCGTTTCAATCGCCGGTCTTCTTCGCCCGTGCTGTCCTTGCTGACCGCCGCCATCCTGCTGGCCGGTGCGCCGGTGATGGTCGCCGCCGCCGAACACACCGCCCGCAGCCAGGGCAACTACAGTTTCAGCATCGAACAGCAGCCACTGGTTGCGGCACTCAATGCCTTCACCGCCGTGACCGGCTGGCAAGTCGGCCTGCCGGCGGAGCTGGGCCAGGGTGTGTCGTCGCCTGGCGTGCGCGGTGCGCTGTCGCCGGAAAAAGCCCTGGAGCGCTTGTTGGTGGGGACCAACCTGAGCTACCGCAAACTCGGCAACAGCAGCGTCGCCCTGGAAAAGCGCGCTGCCAGCAGCGTCCTCAACCTGCAACAGTTGACCATCAGCGCCACCCGTAACGAGCAGGACGTCAACAGCGTACCGAACACCGTCAGCGTGCATGAGCGTGAAGCGCTGGACCGCCAGAACGTCAACAACATCCGTGAGTTGGTGCGCTACGAACCCGGCGTCTCGGTCGGTGGCGCCGGCACCCGCGCCGGCAACGCGGGCTACAACATTCGCGGTATCGACGGCGACCGCATCCTCACCCAGGTCGATGGCGTGGAAGTGCCGGACAACTTCTTCAACGGTCCCTATGCCAAGACCCGTCGCAACTACGTCGACCCGGAAATCGTCAAGCGCGTGGAAATCCTGCGCGGCCCGGCGTCAGCCCTGTACGGCAGCAGCGCCATCGGTGGGGCGGTGAGCTATTTCACCCTCGATCCGGACGACATCATCAAGCCCGGCCAGGACGTCGGCGCCCGCCTCAAGACCGGCTACAGCTCCGCCGATGAAAGCTGGCTGACCTCCGCCACCGTCGCCGGCCGCGTGCAGGACGTCGACGGTTTGCTGCACCTGAGCCAACGCAATGGCCATGAAACCGAAGCCTACGACGGCAACAATGCCACCGGCCTGGCCCGCACCGGCGCCAACCCCGAGGAGGCGCGCACCACCAACGTGCTGGCCAAGCTGGGCTGGAATTATGGCGATGACAACCGTCTGGGCCTGACTTACGAGAAGTACAAGGACGATCGCGACGTCAACCTGAAGAATGCGGTGGGAGGCCCGTTCGTCGGCGGCCAAGGCTTCAATCTCTACCGTGACCGACGGGGCAACGACACCATCACCCGCGAACGTTTCGGCCTGGAAAACACCTTCGCCCTCGACTCGCCCATGGCTGATCGCATCAAGACCAGCCTCAATTACCAGATCGCCAAGACCGACCAGACCACCGCAGAAATCTACCAGGCGGGCCGTCGGGTATTGCGCACCCGCGACACGCTTTACGAAGAAAAGCAGTGGATATTCGATGCCCAGTTGGACAAGGCTTTCAGCCTCGGCGAGACCGATCACCAAGTGACCTACGGCACCACGCTCAAGCAGCAGAAAGTCACTGGCTCCCGCGAGGGCGCGGCCACTTGCCTCGCCGTCGGCGCCGGTTGCACAGCCATTGGCGCGCCCAGCCCAACGGCCAGCGACAGCGTGACGAAGACCAGCGACTTCCCGGACCCAACCATCAACACCTATTCGCTGTTTGCCCAGGATCAGATCGCTTGGGACAAATGGACCTTCCTGCCCGGCGTGCGTTATGACTACACCCGGCTCAAACCCAAGCTGACCCAGGAATTCCTCAGCAGCGTCAACCCGACCGGCCAATACCCGGTGAGCGACAAGGAAAAAACCTGGCACCGTGTCACCCCCAAGTTCGGCCTGACTTACGCCCTGACCGATCACTACACCGTGTTTGGCCAATACGCCGAAGGCTTCCGCACGCCCTCGGCCAAAGCGCTGTACGGACGCTTTGAAAACCTGAACCTGGGCTACACCGTCGAGCCCAACCCCGACCTCAAGCCGGAAACCAGCAAAGGCATTGAAACCGGGATTCGCGGCAAGTTCGACGCGGGCTCCTTCGACATCGCGGTGTTTTACACCAAGTACCGCGACTTTATCGACGAAGACAACGCGGTCGTCGGCGGCACCGTCGAACAGTTCCAGGCGGTCAATATCAAGCGCGCAACCATCAAGGGCGCGGAAGCCAAGGGCCGCTTGAACCTCGATGCCTTCGGCGCGCCCCAGGGCCTGTATACCCAGGGGTCGATTGCCTACGCCTATGGGCGCAACGACGATAGCGGCGAGCCGCTGAACAGCGTCAACCCACTCAAAGGCGTATTCGGCCTGGGTTACGAACAGGACAACTACGGTGGCCTGCTGAGCTGGACGCTGGTGAAAAAGCAGGATCGCGTCGACAGCAGCAGCTTCCACGCTCCCGACGGCAGCACCGACGGCCCGTTCAAGACCCCTGGCTTCGGTGTGGTCGACCTGACCGCCTTCTACAAAGTCACCCAAGACGTGACGCTCAACGGCGGCCTCTACAACCTCACCGACAAGAAGTACTGGAACTGGGATGACGTGCGCAGCTACGACAGCGTCGGCGAAGCCAGTGTCACCGGCCCGGCCAACCTTGACCGCCTGACCCAGCCCGGTCGCAACTTCGCGATCAATGTGGTCTGGGACATCTGATCAACCCGCCTCGCCTCGTCGGAATTAATCAGCGATGAGGTGAGGATTTTTTACTGTGCCGCGTCTTCTTGTTCGTCTAGTTACTAACCGCCCAGCCACGCCCCAGGGCATCACGGCGCTCCCCTTCTCAAGGACTTTTTCATGACCGTTTCTCCTTCCGCAGAACGCCCAAGCCTGCGCTCCCAGCGCCTGAACCAGATCACCACCGCGCCGCACACCCGGCTCGACGCGCTGGTCAAGGCGCACGCGCCGTTTGAAACCCAGCCCAACTTCGCGCGTTTCGTGGTGGCGCAGTACCTGTTCCAGTCGGAACTAGTGGCGCTGTACAACGATGCCGACCTGATCAAGATCGTTCCCGACCTGGCCGAACGCTGCCGCGCCGACGCCGCCAGGCTGGACCTGGCCGACCTGGGCACCGACTACCAGGCCAAGGTGGATC
>NZ_JAKNRV010000428.1:0-3960 GCF_023072625.1 Pseudomonas emilianonis | reverse complement strand
CTTCGTGGTGACCAACCTGGACGGCCGTAAACTGCCGGAAGGCGCCAAGGCCGACGTGGCCAACGGCGGGAAACTCTTCGCCGCCAACTGCGTCGCCTGCCACGGCCCGGCCGGTAAAGGCACGCCTGCCATGGGCGCACCTGACCTGACTCACCCGGGTGCGTTCATCTACGGTTCAAGTTTCGCCCAACTGCAGCAGACCATCCGCTACGGCCGCCAGGGCCAGATGCCTGCGCAGGAACAACTGCAAGGGAACGACAAGGTTCACTTGCTCGCGGCGTATGTTTACAGCTTGTCCCATGGGGATAAAAAGGCTCAAGAGCAGTAAGTCGAAGCAGCAACCAAAGGGCCCATTCATTGAAAAATGATGGGCCTTTTTTTGTTGCACCTATTCTGAAAACACCGAAGATTCAATGTGGGAGCAAGCCCCCTTCCACATTGGATCGTCAGTGTTTTGAAGACTGAGCCCGCAAAAACCGTCCATACTTCACAAGTCAATTGATCCACGTCACCTACACCATCAATTGATTTCCCCCAACGCGACCAAAGGTCGCACCCTTTGCGCGTCATCGGGGGCGTATCATTACGCCACTGCAAGACCCTTCATTTGACCCCGACTGGCACGTACTGGCCGAGGCAAATCTCCACCGCCGTGGGATGCAATGATGAGCAACCAAATACCGGTACAAGACGTTACTCCACCTGCCAAAAACTCCAACAACGGTGTCGACCTCTACGCGTCGCGAGAGAAAATCTACACCCGCGCCTTCACGGGCCTGTTCCGCAACCTGCGCATGCTTGGCGGTGCCGGTCTGTTCCTGCTCTACTTCGGCACGGTGTGGCTGAACTGGGGTGGCCACCAGGCCGTATGGTGGAACCTGCCGGAACGTAAGTTCTTTATCTTCGGTGCAACCTTCTGGCCCCAGGACTTTATCCTCCTCTCGGGCATCCTGATCGTCGCGGCCTTTGGCCTGTTCTTCATCACGGTGTACGCCGGACGCATCTGGTGCGGGTATACCTGCCCGCAAAGCGTGTGGACGTGGATCTTCATGTGGTGCGAAAAAGTCACCGAAGGCGACCGTAACCAGCGCATCAAGCTGGACAAGGCGCCGATGGGGGCCAACAAGTTCCTGCGCAAATTCAGCAAGCACACGCTGTGGCTGCTGATCGGCTTTGTCACCGGCATGACCTTCGTCGGCTACTTCTCACCGATCCGCGAACTGGTGTTTGACTTCTTCACCGGCCAGGCCGATGGCTGGTCGTATTTCTGGGTCGGCTTCTTCACCCTCGCCACCTACGGCAACGCCGGCTGGCTGCGCGAACAGGTGTGCATCTACATGTGCCCCTACGCGCGCTTCCAAAGCGTGATGTTCGACAAGGACACCCTGATCGTCTCCTACGACCCGCGTCGCGGCGAAGTACGTGGCCCGCGCAAAAAAGGCAGCGACTACAAGGCCCAAGGCCTGGGCGATTGCATCGAGTGTACGATGTGCGTACAGGTGTGCCCGACCGGCATCGACATCCGTGATGGCCTGCAAATCGAGTGCATCGGCTGTGCCGCGTGCATCGACGCCTGCGACAACATCATGGACAAGATGGACTACCCGCGCGGCCTGATCAGCTACACCACCGAACACAACCTGTCAGGGCAAAAAACCCACAAGCTGCGTCCGCGCCTGATCGGCTATGCACTGGTGTTGCTGGCAATGATGAGCCTGTTGGCCACGGCATTCTTCATGCGTCCGCTGGTGGGTTTCGACGTCAGCAAAGACCGCGTGCTGTACCGCGAAAACGCCGAAGGGCGAATCGAAAACGTCTACAGCCTGAAGATCATGAACAAGGATCAGCACGACCACACCTACGTGCTTGACGCTGCCGGCCTGCCGGACCTCAAGCTGCAAGGCCGCCGCGAAATCAAGGTGGCTGCCGGCGACATCGTCAGCATGCCGGTAGAACTGTCGAGCGCGCCGGAGCAATTGCCGTCGAGCACCAACGAGGTCACATTCATCCTCAAGGATGCTGATGATGCCAGCATCCATATTGAAGCCAAGAGCCGATTCATCGGCCCACAAGTTCGTTAACGAGAGAGCAGAAAAATGCCCGTAACCACTGCAGCAAGTCCCTGGTACAAGCACCTCTGGCCCTGGATCATCATCGCAATCCTGGCCTGCTCGGTGACCTTGACCTTGTCCATGGTGACCATTGCAGTGAACAACCCGGACAACCTGGTCAACGACAACTATTACGAGGCTGGCAAAGGCATCAATCGCTCCCTGGACCGCGAACGCCTGGCCCAGACCCTGCAACTGCGCGCCAAGGTGCATCTGGATGAGCTGACCGGTGAAGTCGAACTGCACCTCACCGGCTACAGCAACCCGACGAGCCTGGAACTGAACCTGATTTCGCCGACCCAGCCGGAGAAAGACCGCAAGATCAACCTGGCCCGCAGCGACAGCGAACCCGGTCGCTACATCGGCCAGGTTACCGACAAGGTCGAAGGCCGGCGCTTCGTCGAACTGCTCGGCGTGGAAGGCGACAGGACCTGGCGCTTGTTCGAAGAAGAACAGGTCAACCACGACAAGGACTTGCTGCTCGGGGATGAACCGCTGCTGGGTGCTGAAGACCTGAAGAAGTAAACAGGCTGCGCTTCGCGCATCGCGGGCATGCCCGCTCCCACATGGACACCGCGATCCACTGTGGGAGCGGGCTTGCCCGCGATGAGGCCCTACCCGCCACCAAAGATCTAACGCCATGACCACCCCAACCCCCTGCTACCACTGCGCCCTGCCCGTTCCACCCGGTAGCCGCTTCACCGCCGTGATCCTCGGCGAGCGCCGCGAACTCTGCTGCCCGGGCTGCCAGGCAGTGGCCGAAGCAATCGTGGCGGGCGGGTTGGAAAGCTATTACCAGCACCGCAGCGAAGCCTCGGCCAACCCCGAGGCGCTGCCGGTGCAACTGGTGGACGAATTGGCGCTGTATGACCGCGCCGACGTACAAAAACCCTTCGTGCGCCACGACGGCGAACTGGCCGAAGCGACGCTGCTGATGGAAGGCATCAGCTGCGCAGCCTGTGGCTGGCTGATCGAAAAACACCTGCGCAGCCTGCCCGCCGTGGCCGAGGCGCGCCTGAACCTGTCCAACCATCGCCTGCAAGTGCGCTGGGCCGACGGGCAACTACCGTTGAGCCAACTGCTCAGTGAGCTGCGCCATATCGGCTACGCCGCCCACCCTTATCAGGCAGACCGCGCCGCCGAGCAACTGGCCGGCGAAAACCGCCTGGCCTTGCGCCAACTCGGCGTTGCCGGCTTGCTGTGGTTCCAAGCGATGATGGCGACCATGGCCACCTGGCCGGAATTCAATATCGACCTGAGCCCGGAGCTGCATGTCATCCTGCGTTGGGTCGCGATGTTTCTGACCACGCCCATTGTGTTCTACAGCTGTGCGCCGTTTTTCAAGGGCGCCATGCGCGACCTGCGCACCCGCCACCTGACCATGGACGTCTCGGTATCCCTGGCCATTGGCGGGGCTTACCTCGCGGGGATCTGGACCGCGATCACCGGCGTGGGTGAACTGTATTTCGACGCGGTGGGCATGTTCGCGCTGTTCCTGCTGGCCGGCCGCTACCTGGAGCGGCGTGCCCGCGAACGCACAGCCGCCGCTACCGCGCAGTTGGTCAACCTGCTGCCGGCCTCGTGCCTGCGCTTGAATGCTGAAGGTCAGAGCGAACGCATCCTGCTCCCCGAACTGGCCCTGGGCGACCGTGTGCTGGTTCATCCCGGCGCAGTGCTGCCGGCGGACGGGGTGATCCTCGACGGCCAGTCCAGCATCGATGAATCCCTGCTCACCGGCGAATACCTGCCGCAACCGCGTCAAGTCGGAAAAACCCAGGTCGCGGAACACCTGCTTGATGATCTGCGGGATGCTCAGGTTCTGGAAAATCCGACAGTCCGAGGTGCGGCT
>NZ_JAKNRV010000427.1:0-3965 GCF_023072625.1 Pseudomonas emilianonis | reverse complement strand
TGCGGATTTTATTTTTCCCACGCGTCCCGCCTGCTCGCCGCGAGGGCCGCATTGTCGGGCACCTCGACACCGTGGCGGCGCAAACAGGCCGGGCTGACCACCCCATATATATTGCCGCGGGCATCGTAGAACCGGGTCATGTTGTCGCCTGCCTGAAAGTCCTTCATCGCTTCGTCCGTCAAGTCACCTACACACAGAAGCAGCAGCGTATTACAGAACGGTCGACGTGTGGGAAGTGGCCTGGAAGGTGCGTCATCCACCGCAAGAAGCCTGGGGTTCAGCAATTCTCACGGGGATTACGCACCTTCCAGAACACCTCCTACAGCGCGATGACCTCTAGGTGGCTGCGAGCGGCCAGAGCGTTCCGTGATGGAAAAAATAAAATCCGCAGTCGGCGTGAACCCCGCGCGAACCTGGCTCGCTCGCTGGGGCCTGATGTGCAAGGATGTCGCGCCGGACATCGTTCGCTGAACGCAAAACCAAGGATTTTCCATGACTGCCATCCCCACCCCAGCGCCCGTGGTTCCCGGGCGGCTGGAGCAAATGTCGACCCGTATCGCCTTCTTCATCGCCGGCTTCAGCATCGCAGCCTGGGCACCGCTGGTGCCGTATGCGAAGGCCCGCGCCCAACTCAACGAGGGCACCCTGGGCCTGTTGCTGTTGTGCCTGGGCGTCGGGTCAATCATCGCCATGCCGATGGCCGGCGCACTGGCCTCTCGTTATGGTTGCCGGCGCGTACTGAGCGCCGGGACGATTCTGCTCTGTCTGGCCCTGCCCATGCTGGCCACCGTCAGTTCGATCCCACTGCTGATCGCCGCTCTGTTCCTGTTCGGCGCGGGCCTGGGCACGGTCGATTCCACGGTCAACCTGCAAGCGGTAATCGTTGAGCGCGCCAGCGGCAAAACCATGATGTCGGGCTTCCATGGGTTGTTCAGCCTGGGGGGCATCGTCGGTGCAGCGGGGGTCTCCGGGTTGCTGGGGTTGGGGTTTTCGCCGCTGCAGGCGACGCTGGTGGTGATCGTCATCATGGCGCTGGCGCTGCTCAAGGCCGGCCCGCATTTGTTGCCCTACGGCAGTGAAAGCTCAGGGCCGCCGTTTGCCATTCCCCATGGCGTGGTGCTGTTTATCGGTTGCTTGTGTTTTATCGTATTTTTGGCCGAAGGCGCCGTGCTCGACTGGAGCGCGGTGTTCCTCAGCGCTGAACGCGGCCTGGATGAAGCCTATGCCGGCCTGGGTTATGCGGCCTTTGCCCTGACCATGACCGCCGGCCGTCTGAGCGGTGACCGGATTGTCCGTCGACTGGGAGCTGCGCGGGTGATCGTCGCAGGCGGAACGCTGGCGGCGGCCGGGATCTTCCTCGCCACCCTGTCACCAGCCTGGGAAATGTCTCTGCTGGGCTACGCATTGGTCGGCGCCGGCTGCTCAAATATCGTCCCGGTGCTCTACTCCGCGGTCGGCAAGCAGACCGTCATGCCGGAACACATTGCCGTGCCGGCCATCACCACCCTCGGGTATGCCGGCATTCTGGCCGGGCCTGCGGTGATCGGCTTCATTGCCCATGGCAGCAGCCTGGCGACCGCCTTCCTGCTGATCGGGGGATTGCTGGCAGCGGTGGCGGTCAGCGGCAAAATACTGCGGGTATGAACAAAGGACATGAGCGGCCTGAATCCTTCAAGTAGCTCATGTACGCCTGATCGCTTTTTCTCTGCCGTATCGTTTTCCCAGGCAGAACGGTACAACGGCTAGCCTAAATGCCGGTCGGCGTCATTGGCGGGACGGCAGGACAACTTGCTCCATAAACCGGCGAGCGTTGAAAGCACAGGGCTGGACACCGGTTCTTCCATAAACGCTCGAGAACCTTTATCGAAATCTTCGGCAGTGGGCGCCCTGAAGCTGAACTTCGGCGACGACGTGAGGTTGAGCGCCTGCGAACGGGATTTGCTTTGGGCTCCTGCTTCCCGTGCAGGTATCGCTAAGGTCGCAACAGTGTATTGGGAGGGTTGAGATTCAAATGATGTCGGATTCATCGTCCACACCTGATTCGGTAGATGAAGACACCGATAGCCATTCAACGGCTGATGGCAATGTCCTCGTGGTAAAACCTCGCAAGCGGTTCCTGCCTGGTTGAAGTAGTGCTTCCTGCTCAACACGCTTGCCAACCTATGCCGCGGGTGACGCGGCATTCGGCTGTGCCAGAGTTAACGCAGTTGTTGCAGCAGTTGCAGCAATTCGCGTCGCGAAACCTTGCCGTCACGCTGCCACTCGTCAACATTATCCATCCGCCCCTGCAGAATCGAACGGGACATGACTTCCTTGACCAATTCGATGAGATGGTCAGTGGCCGGATTGCCCGTCAACGGTTGCTTCGCAAGTTCTTCGAGTTTGTCGAGCGTGATGCTGTTGCCCCGGCCTTTCCTCTTCAACTCTTCGAAATGGCCGAGCATTTCTTTGACCAGTTCTTTGTCATCTTTGAGTTTAAAGGGGTTATCGGAACGAATGACGCTCAGAATATCCTCCCTGGACAAGCGGCCATCCGAAGCACCGGTACTCATGTTTCGATCGAGCGCCCGAATCAGATCGGGACGCCGCAGCAGTTCCTTCGCCAGACGAACATTGGCGTCCACCGGCAATTGATCTGCCATCTTTTGCAGGCTTTCGCGCGTGACTTGCCGCGAATACTGTCCACCCTTGAACGCGCCATAATTGGTCAGCAGCGCCTGGGCCAGTTGTTGGTTGCTTAGCTTCGAATAATACGGGTCCGGCCGCTCGGGAGTCGGGCGCGGAGGTGGGCCTGGGTTCGGGCACACACCATCAGGCAGCGGACGTGGCGGCGGCCCCGGGTTAAAATGACCGTGGCCAAGGTGCGGGCGTGACGGCGCGCTGCCGAATGCCGAGCCGAAGTGATACGAATCCCAGAACAAGCTCTGGCTGGCAGACGAGGTCGTAGACCGCTCGGCATTGGACATGGAGCCTCTGAGAGACTTCTCATCAGAGGAATGAGCGACAGACTGATGGAATACTGATACCGACATTTAGTTCTCCAGTTCGGTTTGATCAGACGCCTTACCTCACCGTCCCAGCCGCCCGACGATCAACAAATCGTGAAGGAAACCAGCGGAAGCAGGCTTATCCTGTGTGGCAGAACTGTGGGAGTCGGTTCCTGAGAGAGCTGAAAGTTTCCAACTGCCGGGTAGGAAGAGCATCTGCCGGGATAAGGAACTCATCCCCCTCCCAAGCGATTTCGGCGCAACCCGCCCCATCGCCGGAGTCGGCGTAAAAGCTCAGTCATCAAGAGCGTGCTCAATCGGCGAATACCAGCCGGCTGAGCTGACGGGCTTTTTTACGTGAACTTGTGCAGTGCCCTGCCAGTCAGCTAACTGAACGCAACTCAAAGGTAGGTAGCTGATGCATCTCTCGCTGGAGCAACAAGTCGCTCGGGCCACCGCTGCCCGTTCCGGCAGCACCTTGTTTATCGAGGGCGGCTTGCGCCTTTTCCCGGAGTATCGCGGCAATGGTTGATTTCAAGAACGAGCCTCAGAGCGCCATCGATGCCCATGGCATCATCGGCGACATGCGCAGTGCCGCATTGGTGAACGACAAGGGCAGCATCGACTTTTTCTGCTGGCCTGAGTTCGACAGCCCCTCGATTTTCTGCGCGCTGCTCGACACCTCCGACGCCGGCATTTTCCAGTTGACGCCGGACCTGCCCAACGCCCGCCGCGAGCAGATCTACCTGCCCGACACCAACGTGCTGCAGACCCGCTGGCTCAGCGATGACGCCGTGGTGGAAATCACTGACTTTTTGACCATCAGTGAGGAGGTCGACGACCTGCCGCTGTTGATTCGCCGCGTGCGTGCGGTCAGCGGCCGGGTGACGATTCACCTGCGCTGCGCCGTGCGTCACGACTATGCGCGCACGCCCACCCACGCCAGCCTCGACAACGGCACGGTGTGTTTCGCCGCCC
>NZ_JAKNRV010000426.1:0-3980 GCF_023072625.1 Pseudomonas emilianonis | reverse complement strand
GCAGCTCCCTTCTTTGAGAGGTTGTTTAGGTCATGCAATCGATGCTAGAACAGCGTTGATAATTTACCTAGCCTATTCTCGGCGTGTATTAACATTCATCACCGATATATGATCGCGGCAGCGGGCCTGGAGCACCCGTCGCAACTGTCGGCCAAGCACTTGGTGCGACGTATGTCAGCCACCGAGATCAAGCTGTTCTCGCAGCTGCATGTGTTCCTCAAGCCCGGGGAATTGCTGACCGGGGGAGTAAACGGCGAGTTTTATTCGCGCATGTGGCAGATGGCGCGGGCGGATAGTTTTGAGCCGCATGAGGTGGTGGCTGCGTAGCTCTGATTGATCGCCATGCTCCCGGCCTTTAATACCTGTCATCGGCCGGGACGGTTTTCATCACGATGTAAGCGTAATGCCCCTGGACATACAGACTGTAGAACTTGTTATCCGCCGGCATTTGCGCGGTCTTTTCTATCCCCATCAAGTCGAAGGTGGCCCCCTCCATTGAGGCAATATGGGTCACTCCGCCGATACGCGGGAGCATTTCCGGCAACAGGAAAAAATCCACATTCACCACGTACCGCAATGCGGGCACCAACGCGCTAAAGCCATCGCTGCCCACTAACCACCCATTAGTCTTGCGATTGATCAGGTAAAATTGCTGGATGTCTTTTAGTGCTCGATTCGACAGAACGTCATAACTCAGACTTTGCCCGACGCTGACTGACAAGTCTCTCTGCAGGCTCAGTACTCGCCCATGCATATATGAGAACGACAACATGGCAATCACAGGGAGGAATAACAGACAGCCCAACCGGTGATGAATAGCGCCCAACGCTTGATAAGCCAAATACAACAGCATGACTAACGCCGGCGCGGTGCCCATCATTAGCCTTGCGCCATCGTTATAGTAATTGAACAACAGCGCCAGGCCAGGAATCGATATCAGCATGACGGGAACGGCAGCCAGACAGCCGACCGCCACCAGGCCCCGCGAAGGCATGCTCGCCGGCACACGCATAACCCTGCAAATGACTAGCACGAGGCCAGCTCCGGCAGTGACTAACAGCGCCACGCACAGCCAAGCATTCCCCTCGTTGTACAGCAGTGACACACGCTGCGCCGCAAGGTGCAGATCTGACAATAACCTCTGGGCCCATCCTTCACTGAAATCGCGCACGCTGCTGCGGTTGTTATTCATAAGTTGTGGCGCGGTCGCCAAATACATCGCCACCCCCAGCAGTACATGCAGCCCCTTATCTCGAACCAGTCTTGCAACCTGAAGAGGCGACTGTTTCTCGCTGGCCGCTCGTATGAGTTCAACGCAACATAGCCCTATGTAAACATTGATCACCATCTGATACAGGTTCAGCCCCACAGCAATGAAAGCCCCACATGACAGCGTGCGGACCCACCACGACGGATGGGTGAAGCAGATCGCATAAATGATTGCCACAACCCCCAGGCTCATGGCCGGACCGTCGTATTGGTAGGAAAGGTTTTGCAAGAAGAAAGGGCTGTACCACAGCGGTAACACCACCAGACAAGACACCACGCTCGGCCTTGAAAAGTAGTGAATCGCCAGCGACCGCAATGCAAACGCCATAGCCGTGATAGCAATCAGCAGCGGCAAGGGGAACATGTTCGGCGCGCCATGGGTAAACGACAACCCCTGGTAAAACCAATCCACCAAGATGCGGCCGTCGTTCTTCCATCCCCCCCTGGCGAGTTGCGCACGCCAGTTGTCATCAATATAAAAGTAGTCCGCCAGTATCAGCGGTAAGGCGAAAAGCAAAGTCGTCGTAAAAAAGAATACCCATATTTTACGGGGTGACAGGGGTTGGACCAGATACTCCATCACGCGTGCTCCTTTTCATTCGATGCCCCACCTGGTTGGTTTGACGCGACAATCTTTTTGATCACATACCTCGGCCGATGCTTGGCCTCCATATAAATCCGCCCCACATACTCGCCCAATATTCCGATCCCGATCAGTTGCACCCCACCCAAAAACAAGATCGCCGTCATCAACGACGGATACCCCGGCACCGCATTACCAAACAGCACCTTGTCCACCACCAGATACCCGGCGTACACCAGCGCCAGCAGCGAAATACCGCCGCCGACATAGCTCCACAACCGCAGCGGCAAAGTGCTGAACGAGGTGATGCCATCCAGTGCCAGGTTCCACAGTTTCCAGGCGTTGAACTTGCTCTGGCCGACAGCACGGGGTGCGCGGTCGTACTCGACGATGGCTACGTTAAAACCGGCCCAGGACAACACGCCTTTCATGAACAATTGCTGCTCGGGCAAGGCCTTGATCACGTCCACTACCTTGCGGTCCATCAGCCGGAAGTCGCCGACGTTTTCTTCGATGTGGGTGTAGGAAATTCGATTGAGCAGGTGATAGAACAGCGACGCACTGCGGCGTTTGAAGTAGCCGTCACTGGAACGATCCCGGCGTTTGGCCAGCACTACGTCGGCGCCTTTCTGCCATTCGGCCAGCAGTTGCGGGATGACCTCGACCGGGTCTTGCAGGTCGACATCCATCGGGATCACCGCATCTCCCGTGGCATATTCAAGCCCGGCGAACAGCGCCGCTTCTTTACCGAAGTTACGCGAGAAGTTGATCAGCACCACGCGGCTATCGGCCAAGGCGAGCGCCCGGGCATACTCGGCGGTGCAATCGGAACTGCCATCGTTGATAAACACAATCTCGACCGCGTGCTCGTGCAACGAGGCCTCTTGCCGCACGCTGCGGTAAAACACGCCGACCGCCTGCTCCTCGTTATACACAGGCACCACCAGCGAGACCCTCATTGCCCACGCTCGCGAAACACCACGCACCGGGACAGCAAAAACCCGCACACCAGGCTGATCAGCGAAAACACCATCACGGTGATGATCCCCGGCGCCTGCCAACGATCCGCCAGCCACCCCACGCCCAGGCTCACACTGCCCATGCACGCCATGAACAGCGCGTAACGCGGCAGCGAGGGGGGCGTGGAAAAGGTGTAGATCGCGTTGACATAAAACGAAAAGGACGCCGCCACGCAAAACGCGAGGACATTACTCACGGCCTGGCTGAGGTCCAGCGCGGCACGGAACACAAAAAACAGCTGCCAATGGATCACCGTGTTGGCGATGCCAATCACCGTGTAGCTGGAGAACCCCTTCCACAGTCTGGTCATACCGTTGCCCCGTTGCGACTGGCTCCAGCAAGCCACGGCGCCCGAGCTCCGTCTACTGTCAGAATTAACAGGTAGCGTCCCCGCGCCATTGAGACATTCAGTAATACCCAGCCTTTGCAATTGCTTATAAATACCGCCAACCTGCGCCCGCCCGACGTGCGGCGTAAGACAACCGCCGCGCTCGTCTGTCATTACTAAACCCTTCGTACAAGAGCCCGCTGCCATGCTGAACGGACGCGACCCACGCATCGATTTTTTTCGGGGCCTGGCGTTGATCTTCATTTTCTGGGATCACGTCCCCCACAATCCCCTCGGCCAGATCACCCTGCGCAACTTAGGTTTCAGCGATGCGGCGGAGGTCTTTGTGTTCCTCGCCGGTTACGCCGCCGTGCTGGCCTACGGCAAGATCCTGCAACGCGACGGCTACTGGATTGCCGCACTGAAAATCCTGCGGCGCGCCTGGGTGCTGTACGTGGTGCATATCTTTTTACTGGCGATGCTGATGGGCATCGTGTTCTTCGCCAACAGCCATGTGGAAACCCGCGATCTGGTCGAAGAGATGGGCCTGACGCATTTCGTCACCCAGCCGCAGCAGGCGCTCACCGATGAATTGCTGCTGCGTTTCAAGCCCAACCTGATGGACCCGCTGCCGCTGTACATCGTGTTGCTCTGCGGTGCTGATGTATGCGATGTTCCTGCAAATCCCGTTTCTGGCGCTGCGCCGAGGCGTGGGCAACCAGCGTTTCCTGGCGGCGTTGCTGCTGGCCAATTTCATCCTCGTGCCCTTGCTGGTGTGGC
>NZ_JAKNRV010000425.1:0-3988 GCF_023072625.1 Pseudomonas emilianonis | reverse complement strand
CAAGCCGGCAGCCGCGCCACTGCCGCCTGCGGGGCCTGCACCGAGCGGTTGGGGATGGCCTTCAAACGGTGTATTAATTGGAAAATTCTCCTCAAACGGTAGTTTGAATAAAGGCATTGATATCGCCGGGGATTTGGGACAGCCTGTTTTAGCTGCGTCTGATGGGACAGTGGTGTACGCCGGGAGTGGTTTGCGGGGCTACGGCGAGCTGGTCATCATCAAACACAGCGATACCTACGTCAGTGCTTACGGCCACAACCGTAGGCTGTTGGTTCGGGAGGGGCAGCAGGTCAAAGTCGGACAGACAATTGCCGAAATGGGGTCAACTGGTACAGACCGGGTGAAACTGCACTTTGAGATTCGCCGCCAAGGGAAGCCTGTAGATCCGCTGCAATTTCTACCCCGTCGTTGATGTGTTGCCAGCCTGTTCCCTCGCGTAGAAGGAACAGGCTCCAGCGTTGCCAAGGATAAAGGCGTCGCTTGAGCTTGAGGTCGAACTCACCAAAGGACTATAACAATGGCTCTCAGTAAAGAAGCGCCGGAGTTTGACATCGACGATGAGGTTCTCCTTATGGAGACCGGCATCGCTACGGAATCGATGTCGAATGAGGGATCAGCTGTACCTTCAGTTCGCACCAAATCCAAGAACTCCACTGCGTTAAAACAGCACAAGTACATTGACTACACGCGGGCGCTCGATGCGACCCAGCTGTACCTCAATGAAATCGGCTTTTCTCCTCTGCTGACTCCCGAAGAAGAAGTCCATTTTGCGCGCTTGTCGCAAAAGGGCGATCCGGCTGGGCGCAAGCGCATGATTGAAAGCAACCTGCGCCTGGTGGTGAAAATCGCCCGACGCTACGTCAATCGTGGGCTGTCCCTGTTGGACCTGATCGAGGAGGGCAACCTCGGCTTGATTCGGGCGGTGGAGAAGTTTGACCCTGAGCGGGGCTTCCGCTTCTCAACCTACGCCACCTGGTGGATTCGTCAGACCATCGAACGGGCGATCATGAATCAGACCCGCACGATCCGGTTGCCGATCCATGTGGTCAAGGAGCTCAACGTCTACCTGCGGGCTGCGCGTGAGCTGACCCAAAAACTCGATCATGAACCCTCGCCCGAAGAAATCGCCAACCTGCTGGAAAAGCCGGTAGGCGAGGTCAAGCGCATGCTCGGTCTTAACGAGCGCGTGTCCTCGGTCGACGTCTCGCTGGGCCCGGATTCGGATAAAACCCTGCTGGACACCCTGACGGATGATCGCCCGACGGATCCTTGTGAGCTGTTGCAGGACGATGATCTTTCCCAAAGCATTGACCAGTGGCTTTCGGAACTTACAGACAAACAGCGCGAGGTGGTGATTCGCCGCTTCGGCCTGCGCGGCCATGAGAGCAGTACCCTGGAGGATGTAGGCCAGGAGATCGGCCTGACCCGTGAGCGGGTGCGCCAGATCCAGGTAGAAGGGCTCAAGCGCTTGCGTGAGATCCTGGAGAAGAATGGCTTGTCGAGTGAGTCGTTGTTCCAATAAACGACGCAGTTTGAATGTGGGAGTGGGCTTGCCCCCGATGGCGGTGGTTCAGTCACTGGATGTATCGACTGACCCACCGCTATTGGGGGCAAGCCCCCTCCCACATTATTTATGTATGCCCAAATCCCAGGCATAAAAAAACCCCGCTTTTAAGGGCGGGGTTCTTTCGACTAAGTCAGTACAAGTTAGATAACTTGAACTTCTTCAGCTTGCATGCCTTTCTGACCGCGGGTAGCGATGAAAGAAACCTGTTGGCCTTCTTTCAGGCTTTTGAAGCCGTCGGATTGGATAGCTTTGAAGTGAACGAACAGGTCGTCACCGGATTGTGGAGTGATGAAGCCGAAGCCTTTTTCATCGTTGAACCACTTAACGGTACCAGTTTGGCGATTAGACATGGTGTATCTCCTTGGACAAAGTTAACTGCGACTCAGGAAAAGCCCTGGCCGAGACTGAGTGCAAAGAGCAGGAAAAATTCTTGGAGATGGTTGGATCGAAATTCAACATATCGTGTAGAGATTCTCAGTGACACAAGCAGCACAGTGGCGCCACCTTAACCCTTTTTCCGGAACGTGCCAATGGTATTTCCGAAGGTTTCTCTATTTTCGTGACTGGCGGTGGTATTTACGTTGATTGCGAACGCCGATTTGGGGCCCGGCCCCGCTGGCTGCGGCTTATACAAGGCGGGCATTGATCAAGACATTCATTAACAAAAGCCCCACGCCCTTTGAACCCCAACGCCCACCCCGGTAAGATGCCCAACAGAATTTTTCCACCTCGCTATTCAGGACACCCGCCATGAGCATCAAATCGGACAAGTGGATTCGCCGCATGGCGCAAGAGCACGGCATGATCGAACCGTTCGTTGAGCGCCAGATCCGTGGTGAAGGCGCTGATCGTGTGATTTCGTATGGTGTTTCCAGCTACGGCTACGACGTGCGTTGTGCCGATGAATTCAAGGTGTTCACCAACATCAACTCGGCCACCGTCGATCCGAAAAACTTCGACGAAAAGAGCTTCGTCGACGTCAAGAGCGACGTGTGCATCATCCCGCCCAACTCCTTCGCCCTGGCGCGCACCGTGGAATTTTTCCGCATTCCCCGCGACGTGCTGACCATCTGCCTGGGTAAAAGCACTTATGCGCGCTGTGGCATTATCGTCAACGTAACGCCGCTTGAGCCAGAGTGGGAAGGCCACGTCACCCTGGAATTCTCCAACACCACCACCCTGCCGGCGAAGATCTACGCCAACGAAGGCGTGGCGCAGATGCTGTTCCTGCAGTCCGATGAGGCCTGTGAAGTGTCCTACAAAGACCGTGGCGGCAAGTACCAGGGCCAGCGCGGCGTCACCTTGCCACGCGCCTGATTGAAACGTCCTACGCGCAAAGGGAATTAGTCTGGGGAAAGTGACTCTATTGGGTGTACTGCCTCGGTGCGTGCAAAACGCGCCGAGCCACGCTTGAGGAGTACCTTATGAAGATCGACCCGCGAATCAGCGCCGAACTCGCCCGGCTTGAACCCAACCAGATTGGTGTTCTGGCCTGGTCCCTGATGGCCGACCCTGCCTATGCGGGCGGTATCCCCGGTCAACCTGACCCCGATTTCCCGGACCCTACCGAACCTCGCGAGCCTGGCGAACCGACCCTTCCGGACGAGCCGCCGCCCGCGCCGATCGCCTGATGCCTGCAGGTAGGGAAGTGGTCAGTTCTCCAACCGACTGGTCATGCTTCTTGGTGTCCGATCTCAAAAGTTCGCCGTTGGTCGTCCTGTTCCACTGAATATCCCCAGCAAAGGCCCCAAACACCGGCAGCAGGCCGCTTGCGGGTTTTGCCGCGATCAAGCTCATGCGTCGGCTCGGCAGGCCCTCAGCGCGCTCAGGCGGGGCTGGGGAGCGAGCAGGGCGTTTGCGGTAACGCTCAGCAAAAATTTACTTCAAATTGCCACTCAGGAATTGTTGCAGGCGCTCACTCTTCGGGTTGCCCAGCACATCTTCTGGCGTGCCTTGCTCTTCCACCAAGCCCTTGTGCAGGAACAGCACCTGGCTCGACACCTTGCGCGCAAAGCTCATCTCGTGGGTCACCATGATCATGGTGCGGCCTTCCTCGGCCAGGCCCTGGATCACCTTCAGCACTTCGCCCACCAGCTCCGGGTCGAGGGCCGAGGTGGGTTCGTCGAACAGCATCACCTCCGGCTCCATCGCCAAGGCGCGGGCGATGGCCACGCGTTGCTGCTGGCCACCGGAGAGAAACGCCGGGTATTGATCGGCCACGCGGGCCGGCAGGCCGACTTTGTCCAGGTAACGACGGGCACGCTCCTCGGCGTCTTTCTTACTGCAGCCCAGCACCCGGCGCGGGGCCATGGTGATGTTTTCCAGCACGCTCATGTGGCTCCACAGGTTGAAGTGCTGGAACACCATCGCCAGGCGCGTGCGCAGGCGCTGCAGCTCGGCGTCGTCGGCCACGCGCATGCC
>NZ_JAKNRV010000424.1:0-4006 GCF_023072625.1 Pseudomonas emilianonis | reverse complement strand
CTGGACGCCGCCCTCGCCGAGGGCGGTATCGAGCGCCACCGCATCACGGCGCTGGCCAGCATTGATCGCAAGCAAGACGAACCGGGCTTGCTTGCTCTGGCGCAAGCCTTGAACCTGCCACTGCAGTGCTTCAGCGCCGCGCAACTGGCGGTGTATGAAGGCCGCCTGAGCCATAGGTCTGCCGTCGCCTTTGCCCATACCGGTTGTTACGGCATCGCCGAAAGCGCTGCCCTGGCCCTGGCCGAACAGCTCAGCGGCGCCCCTGCCCGCTTGCTGATCCCGCGCAAAAAGTCCGCCCGAGCCACGTTGGCATTGGCCTGCGCCGACTGAAATCGCGATAATCGCCGCTTCCGATCATGAGCAATCTTCATGCTCGCCCGCTTTTCCACAGGAATTCTCCATGACCGTCTACTTCATCGGCGCCGGCCCCGGCGACCCGGAATTGATCACCGTCAAAGGCCAGCGGCTGATCCGCAGTTGCCCGGTGATCATCTATGCGGGGTCGCTGGTGCCGGCGGCGGTACTGGAAGGCCATCAGGCCGAACAGGTGGTCAACAGCGCCGAACTGCACCTGGAACAGATTATCGACGTGATCAAGGCCGCCGATGCCAAGGGCCAGGATGTGGCGCGGGTCCACTCCGGCGATCCAAGCCTGTATGGGGCGATTGGCGAACAGATCCGGCAGTTGCGCGAGTTGGGCATTGCGTTCCAGATCATCCCCGGGGTCACCGCCGTAGCGGCCTGCGCAGCGCTGCTAGAGACCGAACTGACGCTGCCGGACATCGCCCAGAGCGTGATCCTCACCCGGTATGCGGACAAAACCCGCATGCCTGCCGGTGAAGACTTCGACAGCCTGGCCCGTCATGGCACAACCATGGCGATTCACCTGGGGGTCAATCATTTGGAGAAGATCGTTGCCGAACTGCTGCCGCACTACGGCGCGGATTGCCCGATTGCCGTGGTACACCGTGCGACCTGGCCGGATCAGGATTGGGCCGTCGGCACCTTGGCGGACATCGCCGAAAAGGTCGCGGCCAAGGGCTTCAGGCGCACGGCGCTGATTGTGGTGGGTCGGGTGCTGGCCAGTGACAGTTTCAGCGCGTCGTCGCTGTATCGGGCCGGGCATGCGCACCTGTACCGACCTTAATCCAAAACTTCATGAGTTGTTATCAACACACTGTTTTAAATAAATAAATACAAAAACCTGTGGGAGGGGGCTTGCCCCCGATAGCGGTGTATCAGTCGCTTAATAAGTAGACTGACAGGATGCTATCGGGGGCAAGCCCCCTCCCACACTTAATCTTTAGCATTAGACAAAAGTCGTAACCGGCTGAAATTAAAGCAAAAAAAAACGGCGCTCACGGGGCGCCGTTTTTTAGTTCGCAGTGAACGCCTTACTCAGTAGTAGGCATTTTCTTTCTGCGTGTGGTCAGTCACATCACGTACACCCTTGAGCTCCGGAATGCGCTCGAGCAAGGTGCGCTCGATGCCTTCACGCAGGGTCACGTCCGCCTGGCCGCAGCCCTGGCAGCCTCCGCCGAACTTCAATACGGCGATACCGTCATCTACCACGTCGATCAAGCTGACCTGCCCGCCGTGGCTGGCCAGCCCAGGGTTGATCTCGGTTTGCAGGTAGTAATTGATACGCTCGTTGACCGGGCTGTCGGCGTTGACGTTCGGCACCTTGGCGTTCGGCGCCTTGATGGTCAATTGGCCGCCCATGCGGTCGGTCGCGTAGTCGACCACCGCGTCGTCGAGGAACGCTTCGCTGAAGGCATCGATATACGCGGTGAAGCTTTTCAGCCCCAGCGCGGTGTCTTCCGGCTTCTCTTCGCCTGGCTTGCAGTAGGCGATGCACGTCTCGGCGTACTGGGTGCCAGGCTGGGTGATAAAGACGCGGATGCCGATACCCGGGGTGTTCTGCTTGGACAGCAGGTCAGCCAGGTAATCGTGGGCGGCGTCGGTAATGGTTATGGCAGTCATGGAAACTCCTCACAGGCTTGCTGGCAGTTTACGCCAAAATATTACGCAGATACAAAGCCCCAGTAATTTTGTCGGAAAAGCCTCGCCATCGTCGTCAGAGGTTTTCATAGCGGTTCATATCCAGCACACCCTCTTCCACCGGCGTGGTTTCGCGGATGTAGGTCGACAGATCGTGGAAGTACTCCCAGAACTGCGGATGGCTGCGGCGCACCCCCCAACGATCGACGATCTTCTCGAAATGCTGGGCGTCCCTGGCATTTTCCATGGCCGCGACGAACGCCGGCACTTGCTCGGCCGAGATATTGAAGATGAAGTTCGGATAACTGCTCAGCACGCCGGGGTAAACCGTCAACGTGTCCAGGCCCGGTTGATAGCGAGAAACCTCACCCAGCATGAACGCGACATTACTGTGGGCGCGGTTGCGCAGCAGGCTGTAGACCTCGCGATAACCGTTGCGGGTTTCGACGCGCAGCATGGTCGCTTCGGGCAGTTGCTCGATGACCTTGAGCCCCGCCGCCGGGCGTGACGTCAGGCGACTCAGAGCCTGCTCGGCATCGCGCAGCACCGGGTCGAGGCCCGGCCGTGAGCAGAATGCGCCGACACAGCGATTGATCGGGTCCGGACTGGCATTGAGGTCGCCAAAACGCGCCAGCAACTGGTTGGCGAAATCGCGTTTAGGGTCCTTTTCATCCAGCTTCAGGCCGGTGGGTTTATCGTCGTCGATCGACTCATAGTCCATCCACAGCTTGACCTTGCCGCTGTTCTGATACCAATCACCAAGGAAATCATCCCGCGAATTCGCCGGCATCAGGCGTAGGAAGTTCTGTTCGGCGCCATTGCGGATCAGGTCGAAGTACAACCGGGTCTGGGCCTGATGGGACACGTTGCCGAACACGTCAAAGTTGACCACCAATTGGTAGTAGGTGCGCTCCAGCAACGGATAATCGAACAACCACAGCGTCTGCGGGACTTCACCGATCAGGCCTTTATTGACCGACGCGCTGTCGAAGTGACGAAAGATGCTCAGCAACGCATTGTCGTTGCCAGCCCACAGGGTCGACCAATCGGGCGCAGGCAACTCGCCATAGCGGTACCGGCGCAACGCTTCGTACTCGTTGCGTTTGTCTCGGTACTTGTGCCACAGGCTAAGCACGCTGCCCACATCGTCGTTCTGCCCGGGCATCGCCAGCAACGGCGTGGCCCGGCCGCGATAGAGCGGATCGGTGATGTACAGGTCGTGTTCGGGCGCCTGGAACAGTGCCCAGAAATTGTCGCGGATCACGTCCGAGGCGACCTGCCCACGGCACACCGGGCCGCGGATAAAGGTGCGTACAAAGAATTCGGCGTTATCGAGCATGAACTGGTAGCGCGCCTGGGCCGGAATCGCCTCGAACGTCTCGAACGGGTTGGCACGGCGACCAGGACCATAGCCCGGCAAGGCGCTGACCTGCCAGTCGCCGCTGTAGAACAAGGATTTGACCCGTTCCATTTTCGCCGCGCTGAGCGGGTACGTGATGTGGGTCTTATGGACGATCACCCCTTGTACCGGCCACAGCCGGTAGTAGATCCGGGTACCGGGATCGTCGTTGGGGCGACGGGTATTGATCAGGTCAATCGGCTGGCCGCTGGGAGTGCGCGAGCGTACCCACTGGAAGAAATGCCCGGGCTCACCGCCTTCGAAATACAGATGGGCAATAAACAGGTGTTCGAACAGCCAGCGGGCGACCAGACTTTCACGGGCGCCGGGAGCGTTGAGCAGGCTTTCCCATTGCAGCACCTGCGCGGCTTCCTGGGCGCTTGGCGCCACGCCTTGCTGGTCAATCGGCGCACCGGAAGCCAGCCAGCGTCGCAGGGTCTGGTACTGCTGGTCGCTCAAGCCGGTCACGGCCAACGGCATACCTTCATTCGGGTGCGCGTCGGCATAGGCGTCGAACTCGCCCGGCAGCGGGCACATGTTCTCGCGGTTCAGGCCCAGCACGATGTCGTCGGGCAGCTTGCCGTTGGGCCGCAACGGCGCGCGGCG
>NZ_JAKNRV010000423.1:0-4006 GCF_023072625.1 Pseudomonas emilianonis | reverse complement strand
GACAACCTGATCGAGATCCGCGACCTCTGCGTCGCCTTCAGCGGCCAGACCGTGGTGCACAACCTGAGCCTGGATGTGCGCCCCGGCGAGTGCCTGGCGCAAAAGCACTTCGAGTACGACCCCGCCGACAACCTGATCGGCCGCCGGGAAGACGAACACCGCGAACTGCTGCACTACGACGCCACCGGCCGCATCATCGCCACCCAGAACAACATACAAGGCCAGCGCGAAACCTTCGCCTACGATGTCGCCGCCAACTTGCTCGACGGCCCCCAACCCGGTGCCGGGCTGGTGGTGCATAACAAACTGCTGACCTACCAGGACAAGCGTTACCGCTACGACGGCTTCGGCCGAATGATCGAAAAGCGCAGCGCCAAACGCGGCGTACAGCGCTTTGCCTACGACGCCGAAAGCCGACTGATTGAAGTACGCAATGAAAACGGCAGCGTGGTCAGGATGACCTATGACCCACTGGGCCGGCGCATTAAAAAAACCGAGCATGACCGCGATGGTTATCCGCTGGGCGAGACCCTGTTCATGTGGGATGGCCTGCGGTGTTGCAAGAGCATAAACACAGTCAAACCAGCCTGTACGTCTACGAAGACGAAGGCTACGAACCCTTGGCGCGAGTCGACGGCATCGGCCCGCTGCAAAAAATCCGCTACTACCACAACGACCTCAACGGCTTGCCGGAGCAACTGACCGAAGCTGATGGGCACAACGTCTGGCGAGCGACTTATCGGGTGTGGGGCAACACGCTGGAGGAGGCGCGCGAAGCGTATTTTATTGAAGAGCAGAACCTGCGATTTCAGGGGCAGTATCTGGATCGGGAGACGGGGCTGCACTTCAACACCTGAATCGCCTCGGGTTTCGTAGATACCTCCATGCCTCAGCCCATCTACTCGGTATGACGTTAGCTAAAGCAATGGCTGAATCGAGAACGCTCACCGGCGTGGCAATCCTTGTTCATATTGCTCGCGGGTAATTTCTCGGCCTGAGCACAACGCCTCTCTATATAAGCGGTGGTCGGGAGCAACGGGTTTAGCACGCTCCTGCGCGCCGTAAAATTTGACGTATATTTTCTTTCCAAGGTGATCCCAGCGATACGTAACTTCTTCAAAGTCGTAATCGATAAAAACATCTCTGATCAAAAGTATTTCGAAATTAATTGTCACTATTGCCTCTGATAGCGTCGTAGTATATTTATGAGGCACACGTCGCCTGATCAGATATCGGAGACCCGTAGTTTCAGCGAATTCATGACAATCTTCCAAGGCGTCTCATGATGAACAAAAAATCAGGAGTGGTCGTCAATGTCGTGATCAAAACGTCAGATCGCCGCGCCACGATTCGTACCCGGAGGGATAATCAAAAGCCCATCCAGTTCACGCCGACGGCAACGGCTCACAAATGGTAGCGCAGCATCTGGATCATGACTGAAAAGGTCAAAAGTCACCCGATCGATTTCATAATATTCCTCGTAGTCGACCATGCCATTGCTGACCGGAATCGATACATAGAATCGGCCTGAAATTTGTTCAACGCCTAAAGTGAACATATGCTCGGGTCTTACAATAATGTCCCGGAACTGAATGGTCATTTCTTAAGCTCCCTCTCGCCGACGAGTCAGGCGTCCGTAGTAGATATTGGACCGGCTGCACCGCACCCAAGCGGCTCTCAGGGATCGGTCTCTCTGCAAGCCAAGATCGTCCCGCAGGTATTCAAAGACCTCGGCAGGGCACCACTCCTTACCTGCCGAAAGTGCTTCAGATATTAAAGGGCACAAAGTCCGGCCCGCCGAGTTTGTCCCTTACAACCAGAGCGGTACGCATCAACGGATCCCATAGACCGTGCTGACTGTTCCAGGCAGCGCCCGCCCAACGTGTATCAACGACAAGGGCTGCCTTGTTGGCTTCAAGTTGCCCCTGAAGCGCTAGTGCAACGGCACTCATGTCGACTTCGAACAACCCGGCATAAAGACCTTGTGGTTGTGCGTGCTTTTTGCTCAGACAAAAACGGTAGTACCAGACCCAAACCGCCACCGCATAGATCGCCCGATTACGATCAGGGTAAGTCGCCAGAATTTTCAGCAAGGCCGTCACAAAGCGCGCGGAAAACAAGGGGTCGTGGGTCTCCTGCCAGTAACGCAGCAGCAGCAGATCGAACGCTGCGACGATATTCTGCGGCTCATCGTTATCGCTTTTGGCTTCCTGGAAGTAGAACGGCTCCCCCACGAGGAATTTGTCCAATTCGTCATTCGCCAGGGCCAGAAGCAGTACATTGTCTAGATTGGCACTCATTGAAGTCTCACTACATCAGGGTATGTCCGTCCGCCGGGACGCCATAATGAATTGACCCCACGCTCGTTACCGGTGGCCATGATTACCTTGGAGTGATACAGGTTCGTCATGTAAATCCCTTGCCGGGCGCCCCGCCGCCCTTCGAGACCGCACCGCTATTGTACTTTGACGGACAGGGCGGACTTGCCTAAAAAATCCGCCACTCTCCAATCTTGAATCGAACGTTTATCAACTATCCTCTGCATCAGCCTCTGCGTTCTTTACCAGTCTCTTGAGCATTCTGTTCATGTGCGTGTAGCGCTGTTCAATAGTATCTATTCGAGACTTGTCAGTCGGCGCGTCTGACGATTTAGGCGCTTCATGCGGTGTGTAAATAACTCCGTATCGTTTACCCAGGTCTTGCATCTGGGTTTCTATGCCATCCATGTTTTTTCAAGACTGTAGCTTCGGTTTCCACTTGAGGGGGCCAGAGGCCTTAGCGCCACTCGCGCCCAAACCACCCACCTTCTCATTACTTGCCGTGGGATATTCAACGCCGTCTCCGTTACCCGCACTCTAACCATATACACTCTTCGAGTGGTCAGCCGTTTGCGGCCCATTACCCGACGTCAATGGATCGGAGTTACCTGGCACGGTTGGCTGAGGTGGCGGAGCGATTAGGGGGAGATAAGTTTGATTGGTAAGTCGCTGTTTCTCGCCCACAAAAAATGGGCACCCAACCCAGTCGGCGTGCCCACTTTTTCTACCACCCCGCCCCCTTCGAGACGATACCGCTATTACGGGTTGACGCTGTCTTTGAGCGACTTGCCCGGCTTGAACGCAACGGTATTACTGGCCTTGATTTTCACCGGCTCACCGGTTTGTGGGTTTTTGCCGGTGCGGGCGCCGCGGTGGCGTTGCAGGAAGGTGCCGAAGCCAACCAGGGTGACGCTGTCCTTGCGGTGCAGGGCGCCGGTGATTTCTTCGAGAACGGCGTTGAGGACGCGATTGGCCTGTTCTTTGGTGAGGTCCGCTTTTTCAGCGATGGCGGCTGCGAGTTCTGGTTTACGCATAAGTGAAGCCTCTTTGACGGTTTTTTGTTGTTATGTCCGTGCTGCTCTCTAGTGGAGCAGCGCCCAAGGCGCCGCAGGCTCTACTCTGCGGCAGACGGGAGTGAGGATGGCATGCCCTCGGACGCCGCGCCAGTCTCGCGGCGACCTTTCTAGGGTGAAAAACAGGGTTATTCCGACAGAACGACCGGTATTTATGCCAGCAAAGGCGGAAGTTCTTTGTTCAACGCCAGTTTTTCCATCACGGCGCTGCCGGTCAGCGCGTAACCCAGTAGGCGGCCGCTGGTGTCGCGGCACAGGGCCTTGATGTCGGCGCCCTGCCCTTCGACGCTCCACACGCCTTCGGTGCCGCGTGGCGGTGGCGAAACGACCAGCGGGCAAACCGGGGTTTTCACGGTGACCGGCATCGGCCCGTAGCTGACAGCCGTGGCGTTGCCCGCCAGGGTCTGGGCCAGGGCGCGGGCGCAGCTCATCAGCGGCATGACATACAGCAGGTTCAGGCCATCGACCTCGGCGCAGTCGCCCAGGGCATAGATGTTGGCGTGGGAAGTCTTGAGGTGGCGGTCGACCATAATCCCACGGTTGATCTGCAGGCCGGCAGCCGCGGCCAGATCGACACGCGGGCGCAGGCCGATGGCCGAGACCACCAGGTCGCAG
>NZ_JAKNRV010000422.1:0-4017 GCF_023072625.1 Pseudomonas emilianonis | reverse complement strand
TGGGTCAGCGTATGGGCCTTGCCCCACTGCCATTGGCCCGGGTCATCGCCGAGGGTGGCCTTGAGGTGTGCGAGGCTGTTGTCCCAGGCGAGCTTGACGGTGTCGGCGCGCTTGCCGTTCCACCAGGGTGAGTCCGGGGTTGCGGCCAGGCGTGGCAACGCGGCGTCGATCACCCGCGTGCTGAGCAGCGTCTTGAACATGCCGTCGCCCAGTTTCGGGTGGAAGGTCGCGTCGGCAAGGTTGAACAGGAACTGGTTGAACAGCGTGGCGCTGGTGGAGTCCAGCGGGTAATCGCCTTTCCAGGCCGCCAGTTGTTCCACCAGTTGCAATTGCGCCGGGTCCTTGACCACCTCGCGCAGCACCGGCAACAGCGGCGCCAACAGGCGCGGGGCGAAGGCGGTGGTGGTGCCCAGTTGCAGGGCCTGGCTGTTGTTCACCTCCCACTTCACGCTTTTGTCGCTCAACTGCGCATTCAACTGCTGGCCGCGGTCGGCCAGGTTGTAATAGCCGGGGATTTCCATGCCGCTGGGCGACACCGGCTGCGCATTGGCCGATACCACATAGCCACGCGCCGGGTTTTCTTCCTGGGGGTTGGCGCTGAACGGGTAGAAGCCCAGCTTGTCGGCCTGGGCCGTGCTGCCGTCGAGGATAAACCCGGGGTTGACGCCCGCCGGACGGATCGGCAACTGCGCCGCCGCCCACCAGCCTATATCGCCCTTGGCATTCGCCCACACGATGTTCAGGCCCGGTGCCGAGACCTTGGCTGCTGCGGCGCGGGCCTTGGCCAGGGTGTCGGCGCGGTTGAGCTGGTAGAAACCTTCGAGGATCGGGTTCTGGGTGTCGAGGAACGCCCACCACATGGCGATCGGCGTCTTGCCGGCGTTCTCGCCGAGCACGTCATTGATGATCGGGCCATGGGGCGACTGGCGCAGGGTCAAGGTGACCGGTGCCTGGCCCTTGACCGCGATCTGTTGCTCGCTGCTGCTCATGTCGACCCATTGGCCGTGGTACCAGACCTGGTTAGGGTTTTGCGGATTGACCTTCTCGGCGATCAGGTCGAGGTCGTCGTTCTGGAACATGGTCAGGCTCCAGCCGAAATCCAGGTTGTGCCCCAGGAACGCCACCGGCACCAGCGCGTTGTGATAGCCATACAGTTCAAAGCCCGGCGCCGACAGCTGCGCCTCGTACCACACCGACGGCACCGAGAAGCGGATATGCGGGTCACCCGCCAGCAACGGCTTGCCGCTCTGGGTGCGGCTGCCGCTGACGGCCCAGGCGTTGCTGCCCTCGAACTGCGGCAAGCCGTTATCGGCCAGGGCCTGTTCGCTCAGGGCTGCAATGGCGCCGAGGCGTTGCCAGTCGCTGGCGGCCAGGTTGAGCGCGCCCTTGGGTTGCCAGGCGAGGTCGAACACGTTCAGGTAGTCGCTGCCCAACTGGTCGCGTACATACGTGAGCAATGGCTCGGTACGAAACGCCGCAGCAAAGCTGTAGGCCATATACCCGGCGACGCTGATGGTGTCCTCTGCGGTGAACGGCCGCTTCGGGATGCCCAGCACGTCGAACTCCATCGGGCTGGCGTGGGTGTCCTGATACTGGTTGATTCCGTCCAGATAGGCTTGCAGGGCCTTCCAGTGCGCCGACTCATGGTCCAGCTGCGCGACATAAGTGGCGGACCGTTCGCGAATGCGCAGGCTGCGGAACAGTTTGTCGGTCTCCAGCAGCTTTGGGCCGAGCACTTCGGCCAATTCGCCGCGAGCCAGGCGCCGCATGATTTCCATCTGGAACAACCGGTCCTGGGCATGCACGTAGCCCAGGGCGCGGTACAGGTCGGTCTCGTTCTCGGCGCGGATATGCGGCACGCCACGGTCGTCGTAGCGCACCGTGACCGAACCTTGCAGGTTCGCCAGCGTCACTGCGCCCTGGCGGGTGGGTTGCTTGCTGTAGACGTACCAGCCGGCGCCGACGGCAACCAGCGCCAGCAGCACCGCGAGAACCTGCAAGACGCGCTTCATGAACATTCCTTACCAAGAGTGGGGCGGCGGGCTACGAACCGGTTGGCCACGAACAATAGCAGCCCACCGCCAGGGTGTGAGTGGCGTTCACCGCGCGTCCCGCTTCAAGGGCTTTGAGGATCGGCTCGATAAAGCTGTTGTTGGCGTTGCACGTCAGCCCTTCGCTGTAGGGCCCGAAATACGCAAGCTTGCCTGTGCGGTCCCAGATCGCCACGGCCGGGGTCGCCGGTATTTGATCGGCGCCGGGCAGGCTGCTGAGGATTTTCATCTGGCGCAGGTTGTCGGGCAGTTGGCCGTGGCTGCCGGGCTTTTGCAGGGCGTAGAACTCAACGCCCTGGGGCGCGTAGTGCTCGATCAACTCGCCCAGGTGTTGCTGGTTGCCGACGTTGCACGGGCAGGCCGGGTCCCAGAAATGCACGAGACGGATCGGGCCGGGGCCGGCGAGGTCGTCGGGCAGGCGCAGGGCGTCGCCGGAAAACACCGCCGTGTGTTCGTTGAAGGTGCGCAGGTAGCGGCCCTGGAACCAGTCATACGCGGCCCATAACACGCCGGCGCAGAGCAGCAGCACCAGGCTGGCGAACAGGGTGGTGCGGTAGGGTTGTCGCATTCAGATCAATCCTCGAAGGACGCGTAGCTTGCCATGCTTGCCCCGACAGATGAATATCGCAGCTCGATATTCCTCTGCGCAGCGCGTGAAGCCCCCAAGTCTGGAACCTCTTATGCCCGTTACCTTTGACCCCGATCATCTGCGCGACAGCTTGCGGCCCCTGGTGGATGCGCAGCCGCTCAGCGCCGAGGCGCGGGTCTACCAGCGTTTCTACGGGCTGGACCTTAGCGCGCGCAAGGTGCCGGCGGTGAGCCGCCTTGGCCGTTTCGGGGTCGATGGGTTCGAGGTGGTCGCCCAGGTGTGGTGGCCGCCCGTGCCGGTGGCGACGATGTTTATGTTCCACGGGTTCTACGACCATATGGGGCTGTATCGCCACGTGGTCGACTGGGCGCTGGACCAGGGGTTTGTGGTGATCGCCTGCGATCTTCCGGGGCATGGTTTGTCCAGCGGCGCGCGGGCCAGCATCGATGATTTTGCGGTCTACCAGGACGTGGTGCAGGCGCTGTTCGCCCAGGCCGAATTGCTGCACCTGCCCCGGCCCTGGCACCTGTTCGGGCAAAGTACCGGCGGCGCGGTGGTGGTGGATCACTTGCTCAACCATGGCGTCGACAGCCCGGCCCAGGGTAAGACTTTTCTGCTTTCACCCTTGGTGCGCCCGCGTGGGTGGGGCTGGTCGCAGGTCAGCTATTACCTGCTGCGGCCGTTCGTCAAAGGCATCGCCCGGCGGTTCAGCGAAAACACCAATGACCCGGCCTTCAAGCCGTTCCTCGAAGCCGACCCCTTGCAGCCGCGCCAACTGCCGACCGCCTGGGTGGGGGCACTGGCGCGCTGGATCAAGCAAATCGAAGCTGCTCCGCGCAGCCCGCGGCGCCCGCTGATTGTGCAGGGCGAAGAGGATATGACGGTGGATTGGCAGCACAACCTGAAGATGCTGCGGGGCAAGTTCGATCAGCCTGAGGTGTTGATGCTCAAGCGTGGCCGGCATCATCTGGCCAATGAGATCCCCGAGATTCGCAATGAGTACTTCAAGTACCTCACCGACCACCTGAAATAACGCAGTCCAAATGTGGGAGGGGGCAAGCCCCCTCCCACATTTTGTTACTGCGCCAGGCTTGAGGTGCTTTGGCCGACCGCCAGCCCTGCGCGAACGGCGGCAAGCGCCGCCTGGTAATACGCCTTACCCTCTGGCGACTCGGCAAACGTAGCGAATTCTTCCAGCTCCGGGTCGGACAAATCCCGATAGACGTACAGCAACGTGTTGTTCAGGTCATTGCCGATCTGTTGCATCAGCCGCTCGCGTTGCCCATCCAACATGCCCTGAGCCTGGCCGCCGCCCAACAGGCCGGGGATCATCTGGCTCAAGCTGTCGGCCGCCACGCCGGCGATCGCCAGGCTGAC
>NZ_JAKNRV010000421.1:0-4047 GCF_023072625.1 Pseudomonas emilianonis | reverse complement strand
CGTTGAGCTCCAGCGAGCCCGGCTGCACTTGCTGCGCCAGGTGCCAGTTGTGCATGTGGTCGCGTTCGCGTTGCTGCTCGTCCTTGGGGTAGTACGGAATCGACGCGTAGCCCGGCACCGTGGTGTGGGCGCCGTAGGCATCGGCCAGCACCAGTACGTGGCGGTCCTGTTCGTGTCGGAAGAAGTAGTAGATGCCTTCCTGTTCCATCAAGCGGCTGACGAAATCGAAGCTGGTCTCGCGGTACTGCACGCAGTATTCCCACTCGCGGTACGGCCGGCTCAGGGCGTCTTCAAAGTCGGAAAAACCCAGGTCGCGGAACACCTGCTTGATGATCTGCGGGATGCTCAGGTTCTGGAAAATCCGACAGTCCGAGGTGCGGCTCAGCAACCACAGCCACGGGCGTAGCGTCACCTGGTAGCTGGCGAACTGGCCCTGGTCGATGCTTTGGCTGCACTGCGCGACGATGCCGTGGAAATACCGCTCGCCACCGTCCGCCAGTTGCACGCCGACGCTCATCGGCTTGCCGAGCAACTGGTTGAGGTCGATGTTGGCGTCCAGGGAGGTCAGTTGCAGGTCGTAGGTGAACAGCCGACCCAACTCTTCGCCGCCGCCCATTTGATTGAGCAGCAGCACGTCCGGCCCGAGGGGGCTGGTGATTTTGGCTAGGCGTGAGGCTTGGTTGAATAGCATCGGTTAACCCGTAAATTGCGTAATAGCTGAAGAAACCGGCTGCAAATGTGGGAGGGGGCTTGCCCCCGATAGCAGTGTGTCAGTTGATGCATGTGGTGACTGATTCACCGCTATCGGGGGCAAGCCCCCTCCCACACATTTGATCGTGTTTCTTCAGGTCAATCGTTGAACTGATAGTGCAATTCATTATCCCGGCTACTGATCCGCACACCCGCCAGCGCCTTGCCTTCGAGCATGCGCGTGAGGAATTCACGGCTCATGTCCGGCAGCAGGCTGTTGGTAAGGATCGTGTCGATCATGCGCCCGCCGCTTTCGGTCTCGGTGCAGCGCGAGACGATCAAATCGACCACCGCGTCGTCATAGTCGAAGGCGACTTTGTGCGTGTTCTGCACACGCTTCTTGATGCGCTCGAGTTGCAGGCGGGTGATCGCCTTGAGCATCTCGTCGCTCAGCGGGTAATACGGGATGGTCACCAGTCGGCCGAGCAGGGCGGGCGGGAAAATCTCCAGCAGCGGCTGGCGCAGGGCCTTGGCGATGGCTTCCGGCTCGGGAATGTTCGCCGGGTCTTTGCAGACCTGGGAAATCAACTCGGTGCCGGCGTTGGTGGTCAGCAGGATCAGGGTGTTCTTGAAGTCGATCACCCGGCCTTCGCCGTCTTCCATCACGCCCTTGTCGAACACCTGGAAGAAGATCTCGTGCACGTCCGGGTGGGCTTTTTCCACCTCGTCCAGCAGCACCACGCTGTAGGGCTTGCGGCGTACCGCTTCGGTTAGCACGCCGCCTTCGCCGTAGCCGATGTAGCCCGGTGGCGCGCCCTTGAGGGTCGACACGGTGTGGGCTTCCTGGAACTCGCTCATGTTGATGGTGATGACGTTCTGCTCGCCGCCGTACATGGCTTCGGCCAGGGCCAGGGCGGTTTCGGTCTTGCCCACGCCGGAGGTGCCGGCCAGCATGAACACGCCGATCGGCTTGCTCGGGTTGTCGAGGCCGGCGCGGGAGGTCTGGATGCGCTTGGCGATCATCTGCAAGGCGTGGTCCTGGCCGATGATGCGTTTTTTCAGGTGCTGGTCGAGGTTGAGCACGGTTTCCAGTTCGTTGCGCGCCATGCGGCCGACCGGGATGCCGGTCCAGTCGGCGACGACCGAGGCCACGGCCTGGTAATCCACGGTCGGCAGGATCAGCGGGGTTTCGCCTTGTAGCGCGGTGAGGCGCTGTTGCAGGTCGACCAATTGCGCACGCAACTCATCGTTGCCGCTGTCCACGACGCCGGCTTTTTCACGCAACGTGGCGCGGGTAGCGAGCAACTCATCCACCAGGGTTTTCTCTTCGGCCCAGCGGCTTTCCAGGGTGGCCAGGCGCTCGCGCTCGGCACTCAGTAAGGCTTCGCTGTTGCTCTGGCGCGCACCGATGGCGATGCCGATCGCATGCTCGCGGGCGATGATTTGCAGCTCGGTTTCCAGGGCTTCGATGCGGCGACGGCTGTCGTCCACTTCGGCCGGCACCGCATGCAGGCTGATAGCCACGCGGGCACAGGCGGTGTCCAGCAGGCTGACGGATTTATCCGGCAATTGGCGCGCCGGGATGTAGCGGTGGGACAGCTTCACCGAGGCTTCCAGCGCTTCGTCGAGGACCTGCACCTGATGGTGTTTCTCCATGGTCGAAGCCACGCCGCGCATCATCAGCAGCGCCTTGTCTTCCGACGGTTCGGCCACCTGTACCACCTGGAAGCGGCGGGTCAGGGCCGGGTCTTTCTCGATGTGCTTTTTGTACTCGGCCCAGGTGGTCGCAGCGACGGTACGCAAGGTGCCACGGGCCAGGGCCGGCTTGAGCAGGTTGGCTGCGTCACCGGTTCCGGCGGCGCCACCGGCACCCACCAGGGTGTGGGCTTCGTCGATAAACAGGATGATCGGCTTCGGCGAGGCCTGGACGTCTTCGATGACCTGGCGCAGACGCTGTTCGAATTCGCCTTTCATGCTGGCGCCGGCTTGCAGCAGGCCGACGTCGAGGCTGCGCAGTTCCACGTCTTTCAGCGCGGGCGGCACGTCACCGGCGACGATGCGCAGGGCGAAGCCTTCGACCACGGCGGTTTTGCCCACGCCGGCTTCACCGGTGAGGATCGGGTTGTTCTGGCGTCGACGCATGAGGATGTCGACCAACTGACGGATCTCTTCGTCACGGCCGACGATCGGGTCGAGCTTGCCGCTGCGCGCCTGTTCGGTCAGGTCGACAGTGAAACGCTTGAGCGCTTCCTGCTTGCCCATCGCACTCGGCGCCATCGCACCGCTGGCTTCGCCCGGAACGGCGCCGGCGTTGAAACCGTCGCTTGCGCTCAGGGCATTTTCCGGCGAATCGCCGACGTACTCGTCAAAGCGTTCGCTCAGGGCTTCGGCCTTGATCTTGTCGAACTCCGACGATAAGCCCAACAGCGCATGGCGCAGGCTCGGCGTCTTCAGAATGCCCAGCACCAGATACCCGGTGCGCACCTGGCTTTCGCCGAACATCAGGCTGCCGTAGACCCAGCCGCGCTCCACGGCTTCTTCCACATGCGAAGACAGGTCGGTGATCGAGGTCGAGCCACGGGGCAGGCGGTCCAGGGCTTCGGTCAGGTCGCGGGCCAGGCGTGCCGGTTCCACGTTGAACTGACGGATGATGCGGTGCAGGTCCGAGTCCTGCAGTTGCAGCAACTGGTGAAACCAGTGGGCCAGTTCCACATACGGGTTACCCCGCAGCTTGCAGAACACTGTGGCGGCTTCGATGGCTTTGTAGGCCACGCTGTTGAGTTTGCCGAACAGTGCGGCGCGACTGATTTCACCCATGCTCTGGATTCCTTGAGGTGGTGGCGTGATCGGCGTAATGCCGGGCCAGGATTAGGTCGTTGGCATCAACCGCAGGGCGGCCGAGCCAGGTGTTGAAGCCCAGGCGGAACCGGCCGTTGAGTTGCAGCGCCGGTACTTCGGGTTGTTGCAGAACCAGGTTCAAGTCCCAGTCCAATTCATGGCCCAGGTACTCGGCTACCCAGGCCACCAGCTCGTTGAACGGCTGGCTGCCGGGCAGCATGCCCATGTAATCATCAAGTTTTAGCGGGCCCAGGCGGATACGGAATTTATGCTGTCGGTCCCACACGTGGCTGCCCAGGCAGAAGTCCACGCCCAGCCGGTTGGCGCTGACGCTGACGCGGCTGCGTTCGGGCAGTTCGAGCCACTGGCCGACGTATTCTTCGATTTCTACCGGCAGGCCGATATCGCGGAACAGCTTGCCACTGCGCATCAGGTCGGTCAGGCGACCTTGGTGTTCGAACGGCTCGCGGGTCACGGTGGGGTAGTAGATCAACTTTTCACGCAGAGCTTCGCCGAAGA
>NZ_JAKNRV010000420.1:0-4049 GCF_023072625.1 Pseudomonas emilianonis | reverse complement strand
CGAGCGCGGGCCGGCCAGGCACGTGATCGACCTGCAAGGCGCGTTGCTGGAACGGATTGCGCAAGGCAAGCGCGTCATAGACAAAGCGCGGCCCCGGCTCAAAGGCCTGGCCCGACTGAACGCCCGGCGACGGATTGCGATACGTCTTGGCCAGCAACTCCAAGCGCAATGCCACCCCATCAACTCGCAGCGCGACATCATGCACCGTGACGATGCGCGGCAAGCCGCCCAAGGCGCTCACAAACATCGCCAGGTCGTGATAAGCCCCGGTGACGCGCAGGTGTAATGGCTGCTCGATATAGAGTGGCCGGGGCTGCTCATCCAACAGCACGATCTCGTCGACGAGCACCGCATTGGCCGCGCCCAGCCGGGCAATATCTTCGAGCAAAGCGGGTACCCCGGACGCGCCAGGCAACTGCTCCAACAGCCCGGTAAAGCGCGCCTGCATCGCCTGAAACTGCAGGCTGCGCGCCTCAAGACTGGCGGCAAGGCCCGCCTTTTCGGCGACCTGGCGCTGCAAGACGACGCCCTGCGCCTCAATCCCCTGCAACCGCTCCCGCGACGGGCTCAGGTACATCCCATCGCCCACCCACAGCACCAGGCCGGCGAGCGCGCAGCCGAGCACGGCCTTGGCGGGCAAGGGCCATTTCGCAGCGTTGTGGGTGAGAGCGGAAAAGTCGAGCCTGGGCAGGCTCACGGCTGGGCCTCGACGGACTCTCCCTGGCGCACCGTCAATTGAAACTCGTTGCCGCCCTGGTCATCTTCCATCCGCACACGTTGCAGCCGAGTGGCGTGGGCGCCTTCGGACGCTTGCAGGCGGCGCATCAGTTGGGCGATGTCCTGGCTGGAATCAGCGCTGCCTCGGATGCTGACCGTATCGCCCTTCGCCACAACCTCGTGCAAATGCACCCCGTCAGGCACCGCGCGAGCCAACTGATCCAAGAGCTGGGCACCGGCCGAACGGGCTTCGCTCAAGTCCTGCACGACCTTCATGCGCTCCGCCAATTGCTGGCTTTGCTGCTGCAGGTCATCGATGGTCTTGATGCGCGAGTCAAGGACGGCAACGTCCTTGTCCAGATGGTTATTACGCGTCACTTGTCGGTCAATCGCCTGGTCGATCACTTGATCGGCCAACCACACGGCAGCAAGCGCCACACAGGCAAACGCCAGCAGCAGCACCAGGAAGTATTTGCGCCGCCGTTCCGCCAGCGCCTGGCGCCAGGGCAAAAGGTTGATTCGTGTCATCAAGCGAAACTCCTCAGGGCCAACCCGCAAGCAATTCCCATCCCGTGGGCATCCACGGCCCATTGTGCGCCATCGACTCGATGGCCCAGCGTGAAGCTGGCGAAATCCTGACTGCAAGCGCGCGCCAATGCAAATGCTTCCACATCCACCACCTTCGGCACCAGCCCAGCCAGGCTCAAAACCGCGACGCGAGCCTCTACCTGGGCCTTATGGCACGCGGCGAGCAATACATCAACCCGCGCCAGATTCTGGGCCGATGGCCCGCGAACCTGGAAATCCAGGGCCATCTCATCCAGCGGGTACGGGATGTACTGGTCGGCCTCCATCTGGATCATCCAGGTCATTTCTTCCTCACTGAGCCCCGCCTCCAACTCGATCACCCGCGTAATCACCGAGGGGCCCGACACGGCCACGGCCGCTTGGCGGGCCGAGGTGCGCAACCGGGCCAACGCCTGGGACAACGCCTGCCCGACGCCGTCGAGGTCGAGCATGCTGCTATCGACCACGGCTTGGGCCGGTAGTGCCTGAGTGGCATAGCTTTGTACGCTGTAGCCAGTGGGCGAGCGGCCGAGTTCGATCAGCCGGATGCCCGTGTCCTGAATGTCGACACCCAGGACGGTATCGACTTTTTGCCTGAAAAATCCCTTTCCCATAAAACTCCCTAAAACTTTCCCTGTCATATCGCCTGATTGGCGCGGGGCACCGTGCATTCGGTCGCCTTGTTTGCGAGGCGCGAATGACGCCCCAAGCTGAAAAATGCTTTAATGCCCAGCGTTTTTTCCCGCTTTTTATCTGCAGCTCGGGTCGACTCATCGTTTGCCATGCATGTCCCGGCGCCTAACCCATTCTTTTCTCTGGAAATCCAAAAGCCTTGATTCGTCTGCTGAAGTTTTTCGGGTACTCCATTGTCGCCATCGTTTGCGGGCTGCTGCTCGTCCTCAGCGGCGCCTACCTCTACCTTAGTCCGGGTTTGCCCTCCGTAGAGGCCCTGAGAAGCATCCAGTTGCAGATTCCTTTGCGGGTCTACAGCAGCGATGAAAAACTGATCGCGGAGTTCGGCGAAATGCGCCGCACCCCGATCCGTTTCGCGGATATTTCGCCCAACTTCATCAACGCCCTGCTGTCGGCAGAGGACGATAATTTCGCCAACCACTACGGCGTCGACCCCAGCAGCCTGGTGCGGGCCGCCACGCAGTTGGTAAAAAGCGGACACATTCAATCCGGCGGCAGCACGATCACCATGCAGGTGGCGAAGAACTTCTTCCTCACCAGCGAGCGCAGCTTTTCGCGCAAAGCCACCGAGATCCTGCTGGCACTGCAGATCGAACGTCAGTTGACCAAGGACGAGATCCTTGAGCTGTACGTCAACAAGATCTACCTGGGCAACCGCGCCTACGGCATCGAAGCCGCTTCCCAGGTCTACTACGGCAAGTCGATTCGTGACGCCAGCCTGGCGCAGATGGCGATGATTGCCGGCCTGCCCAAGGCGCCCTCGCGCTTCAACCCGCTGGCCAACCCGGCGCGCAGCAAAGAGCGGCGCGACTGGATTCTGGGGCGCATGTACAAGCTGGGCAAAATCAGCCAGAGCGCCTATGAAAGCGCGGTGGCCGAGCCGTTGAACGCCAGTTACCACGTACCGACCCCGGAAGTGAACGCCCCTTATATCGCGGAAATGGCGCGTGCCGAGATGGTCGGCCGTTATGGCAGCGAGGCTTACACCGAAGGCTTTCGCGTGACCACGACCGTTCCGAGCGACTTGCAGGAAATCGCCAACAACGCGGTGCATGAAGGCCTGATCACCTACGACCAGCGCCACGGCTACCGCGGCCCAGAATCGCGCCTGCCGGGCAAGACCCTGAGCGCCTGGACCACCGAACTCGGCAAACAGCGCACGATCAGCGGCCTGGAACCTGCCATCGTCACCCAGGTGAAGAAGGACGGCGTGCAGGTACTGACCCGAACCGGCGAAGCGCATGTGGCGTGGGACAGCATGAAATGGGCGCGCCCATTCCTGAACACCAACAGCATGGGCCCGATGCCCAAGCAGCCGTCGGACGTCGCGCAGGTGGGTGACTTGATCCGCGTGCAACGCCAGAAAGACGACAGCCTGAAATTCAGCCAGGTGCCAGTCGCCCAAGGCGCGCTGGTTTCCCTCGACCCGCAGAACGGTGCGATCCGCGCCCTGGTCGGCGGCTTCGCGTTCGAGCAGAGCAACTACAACCGTGCCACCCAGGCCAAGCGCCAGCCGGGCTCGAGCTTCAAGCCGTTCGTCTACAGTGCCGCCCTGGACAACGGCTACACGGCCGCCAGCCTGGTCAACGATGCCCCGATCGTGTTTGTCGACGAGTACCTGGACAAGGTCTGGCGCCCGAAGAACGACACCAACACCTTCCTCGGCCCAATCCGCATCCGCGAGGCGCTGTACAAGTCGCGCAACCTGGTGTCGATCCGCTTGCTGCAGGCGATGGGCGTGAACAAGACCATCGACTACATCACCCGCTTTGGCTTCAACAAGGCGGACCTGCCGCCGAACCTGTCCCTGGCCCTGGGGACGGCGACCCTCACACCGATGGAAATCGCCACCGGCTGGAGCACGTTTGCCAACGGCGGCTACAAGATCGCGCCGTACCTGATCGACAAGATCGACAGCCGCAATGGCGACACCCTGTTCACCGCCAACCCGCCACGAGTGCCGGGTGATGTGGTCAACGGTCTGTCCACCTTCTTCATTGCAGTTCATCACCACACGGAAGCCCTTCTCGCAGCCCAGTTCCAGCGCCAGGCGCTGAGCGGTGAACAGGATA
>NZ_JAKNRV010000041.1:0-22853 GCF_023072625.1 Pseudomonas emilianonis | reverse complement strand
CTTGGCCGTGGGCGGCCGCCGTGCGGGCTTCGAGATCACGCAGCGCGGTCAGCTCGACCGCCGTCGGTTCCTCGGTGGTACTGACCTGGTCGGCAAAGCGAATCGCCCAGCCGGTGGCCGCGACCACTTGCTCGCGGGTGACGCCAGGGTGCAGTGCGGTGACCACGAACTCATGGGTGCCCTCTTCCGGCTCCATGATGCACAGGTCGGTAATAATCCCGACAGGACCGGCACCGGGCAGGCCCAGGCGCTTGCGTGAATCGCCGCCTTCACCGTGGCCGACGGAAGTGATGAAGTCCAGCTTGTCGACAAACGAACGCGCCGACTGCTTGAGAATGATCAGTACGCTCTTGGCCGAACCGGCGATTTCCGGCGCGCCACCGGCACCCGGCAGGCGCACTTTGGGCTGGTGATAATCGCCGACCACGGTGGTGTTGATATTGCCAAAACGGTCGACCTGGGCCGCACCGAGAAAACCGACGTCAATGCGCCCGCCCTGCAACCAGTAGCGAAAGATCTCACCGGTGGGGACGACAGTGTCGGCCGTTTCCGCCAACTCGCCGTCACCAATGGACAGCGGCAGTACGCTGGGCTTGGAGCCAATCGGGCCGGACTCGTAGATCAATACCACGTCCGGCGAGGAGGTCAGGCGCGCCAGGTTGGCCGCCTTGGACGGCAGGCCAATGCCGACAAAACACACCGAGCCATTCTTCAGGCGGCGCGCGGCGGCAACGGTCATCATTTCATTGGTCGAGTAAGCCATTACTTGGCCTCCTTCGCGGCGGCCAGCTTGGCCTGGTATTCACTGAAATCGGCAGTGCCGTGGATGTATTCATCGATCCAGGCAGTAAACGTCCCACGGTCGCGAGCGATCGCGTCCCACGCCTGGTAGAAACGGTTGTCGCGTTGGTTATAGCCATGGGCGTAGGACGGATGCGCGCCGCCTGGCACGTGGCACACGGCGGTCAGGGCCCAGGTCGGTAGGACGCAGCTGTTCATCGGCGCGTTAAGGTCGTCGACAATTTCTTCGACGGTGACGATGCAACGCTTGGCCGCCAGGGCCGCTTCCTTCTGCACGCCAAGAATGCCCCAGAGCAACACGTTGCCCTTGCGGTCGGCCTTTTGCGCGTGGATCACGCTGATGTCCGGACGTACCGATGGCACCGCCGCCAACACTTCGCCGGTGAACGGGCAGGTGACGGTTTTGATCAGCGGGTTGACCTTGGGCAAATCGGAACCGGCGTAAGCGCGCAGCACCGCGAACGGCAGGCCGGAGGCACCGGCGACGTAGGCATTGGCCAGGTCGGCGTGGCTGTGCTCTTCGATCTCCAGGGGCTGCGGCCATTGTTTTTCGACCGCATCACGCAGGCGATGCAGGGAGCCCACGCCGGGATTGCCACCCCAGGAAAAAATCAACTTGCGGGCGCAGCCGGCACCGATCAACTGGTCGTAGATCAGGTCAGGCGTCATACGCACCAGCGTCAGGTCTTTCTTGCCCTGACGAATGATTTCATGACCCGCTGCAGTAGGGATCAGGTGGGTGAAGCCTTCCAGTGCGACGGTATCGCCGTCGTTCACGAATCGCTTCACCGCGTCACGCAGCGCAAGAATTTCAGCCATGGGGTCGGGCTCCCGGTGTGGATCGAAAAAGGCGCGAGGGTGGCGCCGAAGTGCTTGAAGGTTAAGCCGGGGCAACGGGGCAAACAATCCGATAATCGACACAGTGTTCGATTATCGAACCAATTGTTACCTAGCTATTCTTTCCTGCTCACGCAGGAATTGGGTTCGTCTTCAGGTTGCGTCGGCATGGCTGACCATACCTTTGATCACCACGGCGGCCGTGGCCAATGCGGCCGGAATCACCAGCGCGCTGAGCACCTGCTCGAAGTTCCAGCCCAGGCCGAGCAAGGTGGCGCCCATCCATGCACCGAGGATCGCGCCGAAGCGGCCGATGCCGAGCATCCATGACACGCCGGTGGCGCGGCCTTGGGTCGGGTAGAAGCGTGCGGCCAGGGACGGCATCGCCGATTGCGCACCGTTGACACACATCCCGGCGATCAGCACCAAGGTCGCCAACAGCGTGATATTGCCCAGGCTCTGCCCTACTGCGTAGGCAAATACCCCGGCCAGCAGGTAGAACGTGCCGATGACCTTGTGCGGGTTGAACCGGTCCATCGCCCAGCCCACGCCGACTGCACTCAATACCCCACCAAACTGGAACAACGCACCGATAAACGCCGCCTGCTCCATGCTCGCGCCACTGTCGCGCATCAGCGTAGGCAGCCAACTGGTCAGCAGGTACACAATCACCAGGCCCATGAAGTAGGTGAGCCACAGCAACAAGGTGCCGGCGCTGTAGGTGCCGGAGAAGATCACCGCGAATACGCTGCGCGCCTTCACGGTTGTTTGCTCGGGCACACTGAAGCCGCTGGCTTGGGCGACGATGCCGGGCTCGATGGGTGACAGGGCTTTGCGTACCTTGTCGGTGCCGCGATTGCGCACCACCAGATAGCGCGCCGATTCCGGCAACCACACCCACAGCACCACCGTGAGGATCAACGGCAGGATGCCGCCGATCAATAGCAGGCTGTGCCAGCCGAACGCCGGGATCAATTTGGCCGAGATAAACCCGCCACCGGCCATGCCCAGGTTGAAGCCGCAGAACATGCTGGTCACCAGCAACGACTTGTGGCGTTCGGGGGTGTATTCGGACAGCAGCGTGGTGGCATTCGGCATACCGGCACCCAGTCCCAGCCCGGTGAGAAAGCGCAACACCAGCAACTGGTCGACGTTGCTGCTGTAGGCCGAGGCCAGACTGAAGGCACCAAACACCAGCACCGCACCCACCAACACCACCTTGCGTCCGAAGCGGTCCGCCAACGGGCCGGAACCCAGGGCGCCGAACACCATGCCGATCAGCGCGGCGCTCATCACCGGGCCGAGGCTGGCGCGGTCAATGCCCCAGTCCTGGGACAGTGCGGGCGCGATGAAGCCCATGGCGGCGGTGTCGAGGCCATCGAGGAAGACAATCAGGAAACACAGGATCACCACGCGCCATTGATAGCGTGACAGTGGCTGGGCATTGATGAAGGACTGCACGTCCAGGGTGGTACCGACAACAGAAGGCTGATTCATTATTGTTATTCCACACCGATGGCGGGCCAACGACCTGGGGTCGTCATTATTATTGGGCAGCGCTCAGAGCGCTGCCGCACAGTAATAACCCAAGGGAAACAACGTCAATTGATCGAGCCGGGATCTGTGCGGTCACCGAACAGCTTAGGCAAACAGTTGCGCACTCAACTCGCGGCTGGCACTGAGCATGCTCGGCAGGAAGCGCTGTTCCAGTTCGCTGCGGCTGACACGACCGGCATGGGTACTGACGTTGAGCGCAGCCAGCACCTGGCCGGACGCGTCATACACCGGCACCGCGATGGAACGCAGGCCTTGTTCCAATTCCTGATCGACGATGCACCAGCCCTGCTGACGCACTTGTTGCAGGCACTCGAACAAGGCTTCGGGCGTGGTGAGGGTACGACTGGTCTTGATTTGCAGGTCGACGTGGTCGAGGTAGTCCTGCAGCGAGGCATCGTCCAGCGCCGCCAGCAGGATGCGGCCCATGGAGGTGCAGTACGCCGGCAACCGCCCGCCTACCGAAAGGTCCACGGAAATCAGGCGCTGCGTGGTGGCCGACCGGGCGATATAGAGGATGTCATCGCCTTCCAGGGTGGCCATGTTGCAGGCTTCGTGAAGCTGTTCGCTCATACGGTCCAGGTACGGTTGGGCGGAGACCGCCAACGGTGTCGAGGATAAATAGGCATGGCCCAGGGTCAGGACCTTGGGCAGCAGCGAATAGGTGCGCCCGTCGGTGGTGGCGTAGCCGAGTTTGATCAAGGTATGCAGGCAACGGCGCACGGCGGCGCGGGGAATTTCGGTGCGATGACTGATTTGGGCGATGGTCAGGTGACGCTTGCGCTCCTGGAATGCCTGCACCACGGCCAGGCCCCGGGCCAGGGAGGTCATGAAGTCCGGATCACCGGTAAATGCCTGGATGCGTTTGGCCGGTGAAGCCACGATCGGCGGCGCCACTGACGCAAAGGAGTTGCGCAATTGATCGTTCATTTCAAGATCCTCTTTATTATTTTCAACCGCTGGCGCTTATCGACAACCGGGAAAGTTGGTCGCTATGAGAGCCACCCCAACCGGGATACACAAGGTTCTACCAGCAACGTCGGGCGATTATCGGACGATCATGCGATTATCGCAATTCGGCAGGTGCGATCATAAAAACCGGATCGCACGACATTATCAGGCAGACGGCAGAATTTATGGCGCCACTTCCCCGCCAATACTGACGTGCGCATGTAACAAAAGCCTCACACAAAGTGGACGCTTTTTAACTTTATGATGATAGTGTTATTAAAATGCGCCGCTATAATGCAATCTGTGCGGAGGTCAGCCCGGTATCAATATCGGGATCGGAGCTCGCCAGGCGGCGTATATTGATTACGCTGCCGGTTATAAATACCGGTTCAAGGAAGTCATCGTTGGCAGTTCGTTCAAAGTTGAGCGGTTCACCTGTTCAACTTAAAACATGCCGAGGGCGATATTCTGATGTGGCGCTGCACGCTAATTAAACTCAACTCAAATTAGGTAACACTGTGACGAAAGATGAACTGCGCGCGGAACTTGAGCGCCAGGAGCAACGTTACAAGGACGTATACGGCGGGGAAGTCACCACCTACGCCGCCCAGCCTGAGCCAGAACGCAAGCCATGGCGCAAACGAGCGAGTTTGCTCGATCAGGCCTTTGCCCAGGAAATCCAAAAGATTGAGCAGGAACTCAAAGCCGAAGAGCCATAAGCACCCAGGTTTGAGGCCTCAGGGTTCTGCTGTCTCCGCCGGCTCACCGCCGGCGGAGGGCATTCGCCTGTAGACCCATTAGTCAGCGTCCAGCTGCGACCAACGAAATTTCGTACAAATGTTTCAGCCATGACGTTTAGGTGACAAAACCGCACCTTTACGGCACCGCGCTTTGTAAATCAAAGACTTGCCTAGCCCCCGAAAACCCTGGGATGCGCGCCTTTGCCCGGTTTTTTTTCAGTGAAGATTGTTACCGATGAGCAGCTAGTGCATCGATTACCGAGGTTTTCTGGCATAATCGCGCCCCCTTACGACCGGGTCAGAAAACCTTCATGATCGATTTATTCAGCGGACTGGATGCTTGGGTTCTCGTGAGCCTGCTGCTCGCCCTGGCCTTTGTCCTCGCCTTCGAGTTCATCAATGGCTTTCATGACACCGCTAACGCGGTGGCCACAGTCATCTATACCAAAGCCATGCCGCCGCATCTGGCCGTGTTCTTCTCCGGGGTGTTCAACTTCCTTGGCGTGTTGCTCGGTGGTGTCGGTGTCGCCTACGCCATCGTGCATTTACTGCCGGTGGAGTTGCTGATCAATGTGAACACCGGCCATGGTCTGGCGATGGTCTTCTCGTTATTGGCGGCGGCGATCACCTGGAACCTGGGCACCTGGTACTTCGGTATTCCCGCCTCCAGTTCCCACACCCTGATCGGCTCGATCCTGGGTGTCGGCCTCGCGAATGCGCTGATCAACGACATTCCCCTGGCTGACGGGGTGAACTGGCAGAAGGCCATCGATATCGGGGCGTCCCTGGTGTTCTCGCCCATGGCCGGCTTTCTGGTCGCAGCCCTGTTGCTGATCGGCCTGAAGTGGTGGCGTCCGCTGTCCAAGATGCATAAAACTCCGGACGAGCGCCGCAAGGTCGACGAGAAGAAGCGCCCGCCGTTCTGGAACCGCTTGGTTCTGGTGATTTCCGCCATGGCCGTGAGTTTCGTCCATGGCTCCAACGATGGGCAAAAAGGTATCGGCCTGATCATGCTGGTGCTGATCGGTATCGTGCCGGCGCAGTTCGTTCTCGACCTGGGCAGCACCACTTACCAGATCGAGCGTACCCGCGACGCCACCCTGCACCTGAACCAGTTCTACCAGCGCAACCAGGAAACCCTGGGCGAATTCCTGGCCCTGGGCAAAAGCGTGAAGGACGACCTGCCGGGCAAGTTCCGCTGCAACCCGCAGCAGACTGAACCGACCATCAACGCGCTGCTCGACACCTTGAAAGGTGTTTCCGACTACCATTCGTTAACGTCCGACCAGCGCATCGAGGTACGCCGTTACCTGCTGTGCCTGGACGACACCGCGAAGAAAGTCGGCAAGCTGCCAGGCCTGGAAGCCCGTGAGAAATCCGACCTCGACAAGCTGCGCAAAGACCTGACCGCCACCACCGAATACGCACCGTTCTGGGTGATTATCGCGGTCGCACTCGCGCTGGGACTGGGCACCATGGTCGGCTGGAAGCGCGTGGTACTGACCATCGGCGAGAAGATCGGCAAGCAGGGCATGACCTATGCACAAGGCATGTCGGCGCAAATCACCACCGCCAGCATGATCGCTCTGGCCAACATCTTCAGCCTGCCGGTGTCGACAACGCACGTGCTGTCGTCCGGTGTTGCCGGCACCATGGTTGCCAATAAGAGCGGCCTGCAAAGCGGCACAGTGAAGACCATCCTGATGGCCTGGGTGTTGACCCTGCCGGCGACCGTAGGCCTCTCGGCCGGGTTGTTCTGGTTGGCATCCAAGGCGCTGGGCAGCTGATAGCCCGCAGGCCATAAAAAAGGTGCGATCCGCGAGGGTCGCACCTTTTTTTTATGCCAATGTCCCGCCCCCACATAACTCCCGTCTTGTTGATTAAATCGCAGGCAAAAAAAAAGGCGACCGAAGTCGCCCAAAATGCCTTGCGTGCTCATGTAACCTGGAAAACCCTATGGCTTTTTACGCTTGTTTGCGTCTTTCCAGATAAAAAATCCAAACCCTACGAAGAACAGCACCATGAGGCCAACCGTCAGCACTCCGGCAAACACCACATTATCGAAAAACATGACTGGCCTCCTGCTCTTGCCTTGTTGCGATAGGGCTAAGTTAAAGGAGAAGGCGGGATGGGAAATTGACGAGGATCAATGTCGCCCGCGACGGGGCGTAAAGAAGGGAAATAACTGACCTGCATCAATAGATACAGGCTGTTTCAACGTTTTTTCGGTTTGTTTTTCGGTTTTTTCTTAACTTTTCCGAGCGGCATCGCTTGTTCGAACGCCTGGCGAACTTCATTTAGACGTTTGTCGTTGAGGTCATGCACCCGTTTAGCGCGTTCGGCGTTCAGGTCAATCAGTTTGTCGTCATCACTCATGGCTTGGCTTATGTCGTGGAGGGGATCGCTTAATAATGCGGCCTCACTTGCCCGACAGCAAATCAGCGGGCGAAAAAGTGCAGGTCATCACCAAAAATGGCACGCCGCCCTTACCCACGAAATCAGCGAGGTGCCCTTCGCCTAATTGGCAGGGTTGAGTGCTTAAACCTCGACGTCCACCCACAACCCCTGGCGCGGCGCGTCTTCGATCAGCGGCGCCACGGGCACGGTGTTGTCGGCGTTGAGCTCATCGCCCGGGATCGCCAAGTGCGCCTGCGGGTCGTCATCGGCTTCACGCCGGCGTTTCTGCTGTTCCTGCTGGCGGCGTTGCTCCTCGCGCAGCAAAAGAGCCGACTGCTCGGCATCGCCATTTTTCAGGTCGATCGTGCTCTCGTTGGAACTCGCTTGTACGGGCACCACGGGCGGAATATCCGGTTTTTGACGCACCGGGTCGAGTTGCGAGGTGACCGGTACAACGCTGACGGGCAGCATGGGTGGCAGCATAATAGTTGTTCTCCTGTCAGCAGGCTGTCGGCGGGCGGCGCAGCGACTTGAGCGCAGGCTTGCCAACCTGTGACCCAATCGACACTCGCAAGTGCCCGCCACCCGTCGATTCAGCACTCGATGCACTGCGCAAACCGCGTAGTTTTTGTCAGAGTCCTTTGGATGAGGGCCTTGTTCCGTTAAGATAGTCGGCTTTTTCACGGCGGGAGTCAGGCAGCATGGCGCAGCAGTATCAACCGGGGCAACGCTGGATTAGTGACAGCGAAGCAGAGCTGGGGTTAGGCACCGTTCTGGCACAGGACGGCCGCTTGTTGACCGTGCTCTATCCGGCCACTGGCGACACGCGCCAGTATGCGCTACGGAATGCGCCCCTCACCCGCGTGAGGTTCTCGCCGGGCGACAGCATCACCCATTTCGAAGGCTGGAAAATGACCGTGCAAGAAGTCGACGACGTCGACGGCCTGCTGGTCTACCACGGCCTCAATGGGCAGAACGAGCAGGTCACCCTGCCGGAAACCCAACTGTCGAACTTCATCCAGTTCCGCCTGGCCAGTGACCGCCTGTTCGCCGGGCAGATCGACCCGCTGGCCTGGTTCTCGCTGCGCTACCACACGCTGGAACACACCAGCCGCCAATTGCAGTCTTCGCTGTGGGGTCTGGGCGGCGTGCGTGCGCAACCCATTGCTCACCAATTGCACATCGCCCGTGAAGTCGCCGACCGTATCGCGCCACGGGTATTGCTGGCCGACGAAGTGGGCCTGGGCAAGACCATCGAAGCCGGCCTGGTGATCCATCGTCAGTTGCTGTCCGGCCGCGCCAACCGCGTGCTGATCCTGGTCCCGGAAAACCTGCAGCATCAATGGCTGGTAGAAATGCGCCGGCGTTTCAACCTGCAAGTGGCGCTGTTCGACGAAGAACGTTTTATCGAAAGCGATGCCGCCAACCCGTTCGAAGACACCCAGTTGGCCCTGGTGGCCCTGGAGTGGCTGGTGGACGACGAGAAGGCCCAGGACGCGCTGTTCGCCGCCGGCTGGGACCTGCTGGTGGTCGACGAAGCGCATCACCTGGTCTGGCATGAAGACAACGCCAGCGCCGAATACTCGCTGGTCGAACAGCTTGCCGAGGTCATCCCTGGCGTGCTGCTGCTCACCGCCACCCCGGAACAACTGGGCCAGGACAGCCACTTCGCACGCCTGCGCCTGCTGGACCCGAACCGCTTCCACGACCTGCAAGCCTTCCGCGCCGAAAGCGAAAACTATCGCCCGGTGGCCGAAGCCGTGCAGGAGCTGCTGGACAAGGGCCGCCTCTCCCCGGCCGCACACACCACCATCCAGGGTTTCCTCGGCAACGAAGGTGAAGCGCTGCTCACCGCTGTCAATGATGGCGACACCGAAGCCAGCGCACGCCTGGTGCGTGAACTGCTCGACCGCCACGGCACTGGCCGCGTGCTGTTCCGCAACACCCGCGCCGCAGTGCAAGGCTTCCCGGAGCGCAAGCTGCACGCCTACCCGCTGCCGAACCCGGACGAATACCTCGAATTGCCGCTGGGCGAACACGCCGAGCTGTACCCGGAAGTCAGCTTCCAGTCGCAGCCGGATATCGAGGAAGACAATCGCTGGTGGCGCTTCGACCCACGGGTCGAATGGCTGATCGACCAGCTGAAAATGCTCAAGCGCACCAAGGTCCTGGTGATCTGCGCCCACGCCGAAACCGCGATGGACCTGGAAGACGCCCTGCGCGTGCGCTCCGGCATCCCGGCCACGGTGTTCCACGAAGGCATGAACATCCTCGAGCGTGACCGCGCCGCCGCTTACTTCGCCGATGAAGAATTTGGCGCCCAGGTGCTGATCTGTTCGGAAATCGGCAGTGAAGGCCGCAACTTCCAGTTCTCCCACCACTTGGTGCTGTTCGACCTGCCGTCCCACCCCGACCTGCTCGAACAGCGGATCGGCCGTCTGGACCGGATCGGCCAGAAACATGTGATCGAACTGCACGTGCCGTACCTGGAAACCAGCCCGCAAGAGCGCCTGTTCCAGTGGTACCACGAAGCGCTGAACGCGTTCCTCAACACCTGTCCGACCGGCAACGCCTTGCAGCATCAGTTCGGCCCACGCCTGCTGCCGCTGCTGGAAAACGCCGACGACGACAAGTGGCAAGCCCTGATCGACGAAGCCCGTGCCGAGCGCGAGCGCCTGGAACAGGAACTGCACACCGGCCGCGACCGCTTGCTGGAGCTCAACTCCGGCGGTGCGGGTGAAGGCGATGCGCTGGTGGAAGACATCCTGGAACAAGACGACCAGTTTGCCCTGCCGATCTACATGGAAACCCTGTTCGACGCGTTCGGCATCGACAGCGAAGACCATTCGGAAAACGCGCTGATCCTCAAGCCCAGCGAAAAAATGCTCGACGCCAGCTTCCCCCTGGGCGACGACGAAGGTGTGACCATCACCTACGACCGCAACCAGGCGCTGTCGCGCGAAGACATGCAGTTCATCACCTGGGAACACCCGATGGTACAGGGCGGCATGGACCTGGTGCTGTCCGGTTCCATGGGCAACACCGCCGTGGCGCTGATCAAGAACAAGGCGCTCAAGGCCGGCACCGTGCTGCTGGAGCTGCTCTACGTCAGCGAAGTGGTCGCCCCGCGCTCGCTGCAACTGGGCCGCTACTTGCCACCGGCCGCCCTGCGCTGCCTGCTGGACGCCAATGGCAATGACTTGTCCGGCCGTGTGTCGTTCGAAACCTTGAACGACCAGTTGGAAAGCGTGCCACGGGCCAGCGCCAACAAGTTCGTCCAGGCCCAGCGCGACCAGCTGACGCCGCGCATCAACGCCGGTGAAGAGAAGATCACCCCACGCCATGCCGAGCGTGTGGCCGAGGCCAAGCGTCGCCTGGCAGCGGACACCGACGAAGAACTGGCGCGCCTGACCGCGTTGCAAGCCGTCAACCCAACCGTGCGCGACAGCGAACTGGTTGCCCTGCGCCAACAGCGCGAGCAAGGCCTGGCCATGCTCGACAAGGCCGCGCTGCGACTGGAAGCGATTCGGGTGTTGGTGGCGGGTTGATTGCTGCGCTGCTCTGCTAAAAAGAAGGCCCGCGCAATGCGGGCCTTTTTTATTCACTGAAGAATGTCTTCGCCAGTCATGGCCTCATCGGGAGCAAGCCCCCTCCCACCATTGGAATGCATTTCAATGTGTGGGAGGGGGCTTGCTCCCGATGGCGTCAACGCGATCTCAAGCCGTCGCCGCAGCCGCCGGCACCTCCACCGCCACCAACCCCTCCTTCATCCGCTTGGCATCGCGCACGAAGGTCCGCGAGGCTTGGAACAGGAACAGCATGGTCAAGAACAGCGCCACCGGAATCAGGTACATGGCGTCATGCAACCCCACGGCTTTATAAGCCTCTGTCATCTGCTCCGCCCCGGCGGCATACATCGCCGAATGGGCAAAATGATCGGACAAGCCGCCCACCACCACCGGCCCCATGCCGCCGCCCAGCAAGTACAAGCCGGCAAAGAACAGCGCCATCGCCGTGGCCCGCAGGCGCGGTTCGACCACGTCCTGGATCGCCGTGTATACGCAGGTGTAGAAGTTGTAGGCAAACAACCAACCCACGCTGAACAACGCGACAAACACCCCAATCTCGATACGCCCGGCATGTAAGGCCCAGGCGGTGGTGACGGTGGAAATGATCAGGCTGCACGCGGCAAACAGCAGCCGGCCATTGGCAATCCGTTGATGGATCTTGTCGGCAACCCAGCCGCCCAACGTCAGGCCGACCAGGCCGGTCAACCCGACGATCACCCCGGTGGCCACAGCCGCTTCCTGCAACGGCATCAGGAAATAGCGCTGCAGCATCGGCACCAGGAACGAGTTACACGCATAGGTCGCGAAGTTGAAGCACAGCCCGGCCAGCACCAGCCAGAGGAAGGTCGGCACTGCCAGCACGCGGCGGATCGGGCGGTCGACGGGTTCCTGGGAGACTTGCACGGTTTCTGCCGCGCCGCGCTTGGGTTCCTTGATAAAGAACATGAAGACCGCGAGGATCAGTCCCGGCACGGCAGCAATGAAGAACGGCGCGCGCCAGCTGTCGAACGCCTTGACCATCGCGCCAATGGTAAAGAACGCCAGCAACAGGCCCAACGGCAAGCCCAGCATGAAAATGCCCATGGCCCGCGCACGACGGTGGGCCGGGAACAGATCGCCAATCAGCGAGTTAGCCGCTGGCGCGTAGCTGGCTTCGCCGATACCGATGCCCATGCGCACCAGCAGGAAGGTCCAGAAGCTGCCGACCATGCCGTTGATCGCCGTCAGCCCGCTCCAGGCGAACAGGCCCCACCCCATGAGTTTGCTGCGCGAACCAGTGTCGGCCAGGCGCCCGAGCGGCAGACCGGCAATGGCGTAGACGATGGTGAAGGCGGTGCCGATGATGCCGAGCTGGAAGTCGCTCAGGTGCCATTCCATGCGGATCGGCTCGATGATGATCGCCGGAATGGTGCGGTCGAAGAAGTTGAACAGGTTGGCGAGGAACAGCAGGAACAGAATGCGCCAGGCATTCGTCGCTTGGGTCGAGTTCTGCATGGGTCCGTCTCTTTTATTGTTATGAGAGCTGTGATGCCCGATGCATCCTGCTCTGGTCCCTGCAACATAGTCAGGCCGGCAGCGGTTGTCTGTAATGATTCGTAAAGCTGATAGGGCATGATTTCACCCGAAACTACGAGGCTTTTCCTACGAAAGATATAAGTGTGCTCCCCTCTTCCCAACGGCCATGACGCGATTAGAATGGCGAGCCGTCCTGTAGCACCCCCTCTTACTTTCCTTATCGATGACGCCCATGTCCGAAGCCAGTCCGTGTCTGAATTGCGGTGCCTGCTGTTCACACTTCCGTGTGTCTTTCTTCTGGGGGGAGTGCGCCTCGTCGGGGGGCACGGTGCCCGATGACCTGGTGGTGCAGATCAACCACACCCGCGTGGCAATGATCGGCACCGACCAGAAACCTGCGCGCTGCTGCAGCCTTGAGGGCGAAGTGGGCAAAGGCACCCGTTGCACCATCTATGAGCAGCGCTCCAACGTGTGCCGAGAGTTCGACTCATCCTGGAGTCAAGGCGTGCAAAGCACCGATTGCGATGCCGCGCGCGCAGCATTCGGCCTGGCGCCGCTGGAGGCACCGCCCTTCGAGCTGGACCTGCCCATCAGCGCTTAGCATCAAGCCGGCGCTCAAACAGGGGGGGATTTCGTCAGGATTACCCGTTGAGCCTTGCGGTGCCTGCCGGCGAGATCATGAACGTGATCCAAGGAGGCGCCAGCGTCGAGAGACACTTCCCGTGGCCGCAGCGGCCCCACCGGCATCATCAGGCCGAGTCACTGACGTCTAATCTTTGGCATTTCGCCATCATTTATCTAAAGAACTTCGATAAACGGCCGATTCATCAGAGTCGGGCCGGGATTTCCCCTTGAATCACTAGGGTTAAACCTATCGTCCCGGACCCGGACGCACTGTAAAGTCGCGAACTCCCACTCAGTGATGGCTTTTTAATATTTCACAGCCATCCGCCCAGGTACATGGCGCACAATGACTTCTAAAAATAACCCTGCCACCGTGGTCTCCGATGTGTTGCCGACAGCTCCTGCGGAAAAACCTTTAGGTTCAAAGTCATTGAGCAGCCCGCGTCCGGCGGCAACCCAGCAATACCTGTACTTCACCGAGACCAATACCGACCGCATCCTCGACAACCTCGACGGCCTGCGCGACATGGTGTTCCCGCGCCTGCCCCACCAGGAAGGCGACGGCGAGCCGCGCAGCGAGCAGGAATTTCCCTCGGTGTGCCTGATCGGCCTGGGCCGCTGCGGCTCGAACATTGCGCTGGACGTGGCCGAGTTGGTCTACAACGCACGCAAGTTCTACCTGAACGAGTTCAGTACCGAAGACAAGTCGACAGACAAGGGCTACAGCCCGGCCCAGTGGATTCGCAACAACCTGCGCCTGGGCAGCGGCAAAGCCAGCAAACCGGTGTTCCTGGTGGAACCCTTGGTGATGCTGGGCGACCTGGACAAGGACATCGCCGGGCGCATCCGCTTCTCGCGCAAGGGTGAAAAAAGCGGCTTCCTGCGCGACTACAGCAAGATGAAAATCATGGACCTCTCGGAAGTCCATGCCGGCGGCGCCGGTAACGCGCCGATCCTTGGCCAGTACCTCGCCAAGATCATCCTCAATAAAGACACCCAGCGTTTTTCCAGCCCCGACTGGAAAATGATCCATTCGTACCTGATCGACTCCTGCGGCATCAAGGCCAACCAGTCGCGCCTGTACTTCTCGATCTTCAGCGCCGGCGGCGGCACCGGCTCGGGCATGGCGTCGGAGTTCGGCCTGGCCCAGCAGCACTCGTACATGAACAAGACGTTCGACACCAAGCCGGCCGACGAGCACGACAGCAAAAGCGGCCACGCCTTCGTCTTCGAACCGATCTTTACCAGTGGCATCTGCGTGCTGCCGAACATCTCCGATCACCGCAGCGAAATGTCCGAGGCGCTGCACATCAACGCCGGGCGGCTGCTGTGCAAGTACCTGTCGGAAGAATGGGATTTCTCATACAACTTCGCCAATGAAGACAGCAGCGAAGCCAGCGTCAAAGGCCGTATCCGCCCATGGAACGCGATGATGCTGATCTCCAACGACATCATGCGTTACGCCGAAGAGAGCGATGACGGCAACATCCAGAACATTGATGTCAATGCCATGGAAAAGCACGCCAACCAGTACATCTCGCAACAGATCTTCAACATTCTTACCGCCCAGGCGGTCACCACCGACTACGACCAGAACTACTTCCGTCGCGCCGGGATCGACATCGGCGAAACCATCCGCCTGGATGCCAACGACCTGTTCATGAGCCTGGCCGGCCCCGTGGCGATTGCGTACGCCGAATCGGTGGTCCCGGAAACCACGACGCCGTCGAATGACAAGTTCAAGGTGTTCGACAAAGAACCGCAGCGCCTGAACATCGACGACCTGTTCTTCCGCTCCATCGACCTGCCGCACTTCAACAAAGTCACCCAGGCCATCGAGGGCATCAGCCTGCTGCCGATCGAGTCCAAGCGCTACAAGGCCTCCCTGGAGCAGTACAAGAACTCCGGCTATGACGCGGCAGCGCTGCACGACCTGCACTTCTTCAAGAACTGCTCGTCGGTGGTGTCGATCGTGTCGCTGCCCAAGGACTACAAACTGTCCTACATGGACCTGAACCGCCTCAAGACCCACCTCAACAGCCTGTTCCCCAACACCACGCTCAAGCGCTATGCCCTGGTGATCGGCGCGTCGGCCAACCTGTCGCTGACCACCCTGATCGCCAAGAGCCCGTGCCTGTCGGACGATTTCCTGACGCTGATCGTGGCGTTTATCAAACGCTGCTTTGCGCGCAACCCGTATCGTTTCGATGACACGCTGGACAACTCGATCCTGGACTTCATCATCCACGAGGACTTCGACGAAGACCGTATCGACGAACTGCTCAACGAGTTTGAAAACCCGGCAAAGATCCTCGATACCAACTGGTACGCGATCAAGCCGATGTATGAGAAGAAGTACCGCGAGTTGATCAATGACAAAGATAAGTTTGTCTCGATCAATGACATTCGTCTGTCACGGGATTGCGTGAAGAAGGCGATCAAGTACCTGCGCGAGATTTACCGTCATCGGATCGGCAAGACCAAGATTATTTCGTTGAACAACCATACCGGCAAGACAGCCTAGGCTTATGTGGCGAGGGAGCTTGCTCCCTCGCCACGGCGATCGGCTCACACCCCGAAACAATTCCCCCAGCATTTCGCCGTCAGCAAAACTGTTCCCGTGACGCGCACGTCACCCGCACCTGTGACCTTTCTCCACGGCAAGATGCCATCACCGCATCCGCGGTTACTCCGCTACACACTTACAGCGGCGCAAACAGTGCACCATTTTCGCGCAGACGTTTCTTACGCTGCCCTTTCCTGGATCAGAATCCACGGCGAAACCACCACCGCCCACAAGCTCGGATCGCGCTCCAGCAGGTCCAATGCCCGCGTCGCAGACACTTCGCCAAGGCTGCCCGAGGCCAGCCAGGCAGAGACTTTATCGCGCTGGTCCTCGGCCATGCCCTCGGCCGCCTCGATCAAATTCAGGCCGGCGTCGACCCACAATAGGGCACCCTTGGCAAAGAACGGTTCGAGCTCCTTCCAGGAGATTTCGGCGGTTTCACCGAGCAGCTTGGCATAGAGGGTGCTAGGTTCTTGCGTCATGGGAATTCACCTTGGGAAAAAATCGGCGCAATCATAACGTCGTGTCTCTCGTAGAAAAACCCAGTTGCAAATGAGTGAGCGATTGAAAGCGTCAGGAAAGCCACGGATTGCCCGCGACTGCGGCAGCCACCCGCCGCAATTCTGTCTTTTTCTTTCATTTAAGCGACACGCCCGGGTATTGCCCCCAGCAGCCAGCTTTTCAAGCGATCAACCGGCGCTCTACACTGTACCGGTACAGTTGCCAGAGCACGGCCGGGGGGATATTCGAGATATCTGATCCGGTTCTGCAGCTCACAAGGCCGCTAGAACTATAAAAAATACAACAGTAAGAGTGGAGCACTATGAATAAGGCTACTAAGCAGATTTCCAAACTGTTTGCCGCTATGGTCCTGGCCGGGGTTGCCAGCCATTCGTTCGCAGCCGACACCATCAAGATCGGCATCGCCGGGCCTAAAACCGGCCCTGTCACGCAATATGGCGACATGCAGTTCATGGGCGCCAAGCAGGCGATCGCCGACATCAACGCCAAAGGCGGCGTCGATGGCAAAATGCTCGAAGCCAAGGAATACGACGACGCCTGCGATCCCAAGCAAGCCGTTGCGGTCGCCAACAAAGTGGTCAACGACGGCGTCAAGTTCGTGGTCGGTCACCTGTGCTCCAGCTCCACTCAGCCAGCGTCCGACATTTATGAAGACGAAGGCGTGATCATGATTACCCCGGCTGCCACCAGCCCGGAAATCACCGCCCGTGGCTACAAGCTGATCTTCCGTACCATCGGCCTGGACAGCGCCCAAGGCCCAGCAGCCGGCAACTACATCGCCGACCACGTGAAGCCGAAGATCGTTGCCGTGCTGCACGATAAGCAGCAATACGGTGAAGGCATCGCCACCGCCGTTAAACAGACCCTCGAGAAAAAAGGCACCAAGGTTGCCGTCTTCGAAGGCCTGAACGCCGGTGACAAGGACTTCTCCTCGATCATCCAGAAACTCAAGCAAGCCAACGTTGACTTCGTCTACTACGGCGGCTACCACCCTGAGCTGGGCCTGATCCTGCGCCAAGCCAAGGAAAAAGGCCTGAACGCCAAGTTCATGGGCCCAGAAGGCGTCGGCAACGACTCCATCTCGCAAATCGCCCAGGGCGCTTCCGAAGGCCTGCTGGTGACCCTGCCGAAATCCTTCGACACCGACCCGGCCAACAAGGCCATCGTTGAAGAGTTCGCCAAGAACAAGCAGGACCCAACCGGTCCGTTCGTGTTCCCGGCCTACTCGGCCATTGAAGTCATCGCAGGCGGTATCAAAGCCGCGAAGAGCGAAGACACCGCCAAAGTGGCCGAAGCTATCCACGCGGGCACCTTCAAGACCCCTACCGGCGAGCTGAACTTCGACGCCAAGGGCGACCTGAAGGACTTCAAGTTCGTGGTCTACGAATGGCACTTCGGCAAACCAAAAACCGAAGTTTCCCCTCAGTAAGCCAGGCGTTACTGGTCAACAAGCCCACTGTGAGAGCAGTGGGTTTTGTTTTACGAGGTTTATGGGCCCGTCACCCGCGATCCGGGCGCTGGCTCACCTGAAAATCTTAAAACCGTCACCAGCGGTTCGCTGGCAAACGCTTTGCGCAAATGTGCTCACAGAACACAGCGCAGGGCCGGAACATGACTCCACCAGTGAAATGCGTATCGGGTTTTTAGGAGCGTTGTAATGCCTGAGATCTATCATTTTTTCCAACAGCTGGTTAATGGCCTGACCATTGGCAGCACCTATGCCCTGATAGCCATTGGCTACACAATGGTTTACGGCATTATTGGAATGATCAACTTCGCCCATGGCGAGGTTTACATGATTGGTTCCTACGTGGCCTTTATCGCCCTCGCCGGGCTGGCCATGATGGGTATCCACTCACTGCCGCTGTTGATGACCGCCGCGTTCCTTGCGTCGATCGTCGTAACCAGTGCCTATGGCTACAGTATCGAACGGGTTGCCTATCGTCCCTTGCGTGGCAGCAACCGTTTGATCCCGCTGATTTCCGCCATCGGCATGTCGATTTTCCTGCAGAACACCGTATTGCTGTCCCAGGACTCCAAGGATAAGTCCATTCCCAACCTGATCCCGGGGAGCTTCTCCTTCGGCCCAGGTGGCGCACAAGAAGTGCTGATTTCGTACATGCAGATCCTGGTCTTCGTCGTCACCCTGGTGGCCATGCTGGGCCTGACCCTGTTCATTTCCCGCTCCCGTCTGGGGCGCGCCTGCCGGGCCTGCGCCGAAGACATCAAGATGGCCAACCTGCTGGGCATCAACACCAACAACATCATCGCCCTGACCTTCGTCATCGGTGCCGCGCTGGCGGCCGTCGCGGCCGTGTTGCTGAGCATGCAGTACGGCGTGATCAACCCCAACGCCGGTTTCCTGGTCGGCCTCAAGGCCTTTACCGCAGCGGTATTGGGCGGCATCGGCAGCATTCCGGGCGCCATGCTCGGCGGGCTGGTGCTGGGTGTGGCCGAGGCGTTTGGCGCTGATATCTTCGGCGACCAGTACAAGGACGTCGTGGCGTTTGGCCTTTTGGTTCTGGTGCTGTTGTTCCGTCCGACCGGCATCCTGGGCCGTCCGGAGGTTGAGAAAGTATGAGCAGATATCTTAAATCGGCGTTTTTCAGCGCCCTGCTGGTTTGGGCCGTGGCCTTTCCGGTACTCGGCCTCAAGCTGAGCATTGTCGGCATCAACCTGGAAGTGCATGGCACCGGTCCCGTGACCCTGACCATCATTGCCCTGTGCTCGGTGCTGATGTTCCTGCGCGTGCTGTTCACCCAGCAGGTCGGCGCGTTATTGCGCTCCAACCGTGGCCCGCTGGTATCGCCCAAGGTCAGCCAATTCCTGACCCTGCCGCGCACCCAGCGCTACATCATCATAGGCCTGATCGTGGCCGCGCTGATCTGGCCGTTCTTCGGCTCGCGCGGTGCGGTCGACATCGCCACCCTGATCCTGATCTACGTGTTGCTGGGCCTGGGCCTGAACATCGTGGTCGGTCTGGCCGGCCTGCTTGACCTGGGTTATGTGGGCTTCTACGCCGTGGGTGCCTACACCTACGCGCTGCTCTCGCACTACCTGGGCTGGAGCTTCTGGGTTTGTCTACCACTCGCCGGTCTGATGGCGGCGACGTTCGGCTTCCTGCTGGGCTTCCCGGTACTGCGCCTGCGCGGTGACTACCTGGCCATCGTGACCCTGGGCTTCGGGGAAATCATCCGACTGTTCCTGCGTAACCTGACCGACATCACCGGTGGCCCCAACGGCATCAGCAGCATTCCCAAGCCGACGTTCTTCGGGCTGTCGTTCGAGCGCTCCGCCGCCGAAGGCATGCAGACCTTCCACGAGTACTTCGGGATTGCCTACAACCCGGTGAGCAAAGTGGTGTTCCTGTACCTGGTGGCGCTGTTGCTGGCCCTGGCCGCATTGTTTGTGATCAACCGCCTGCTGCGTATGCCGATCGGCCGTGCGTGGGAAGCGCTGCGCGAAGATGAAATCGCCTGCCGGGCCCTGGGCCTGAACCCGACCATCATCAAGCTGTCCGCGTTCACCCTGGGCGCTGCGTTCGCCGGTTTTGCCGGCAGCTTCTTCGCCGCTCGCCAAGGCCTGGTGACGCCGGAGTCGTTCACCTTTATCGAGTCGGCGATCATCCTCGCCATCGTGGTACTGGGTGGCATGGGCTCGCAGTTGGGCGTGATCCTCGCGGCGATCGTGATGATCCTGCTGCCGGAAATGATGCGTGAGTTCAGCGAATACCGCATGTTGATGTTCGGCGCCATGATGGTGCTGATGATGATCTGGCGTCCTCAAGGCTTGCTGCCCATGCAACGTCCACACATGGAGCTGCGCAAATGAGCCGCGAGATCCTGAAAGTCGAAAACTTGAGCATGCGCTTCGGCGGCCTGCTGGCGGTCAATGGCGTGGCCCTGACCGTAAAAGAAAAACAAGTGGTTGCGCTGATCGGCCCCAACGGCGCCGGCAAGACCACCGTGTTCAACTGCCTCACCGGTTTCTACAAGCCCAGCGGTGGCAGCATCCTGCTCGACGGCCTGCCGATCCAGGGTCTGGCCGGTCACGAGATCGCCCGCAAGGGCGTGGTGCGGACCTTTCAGAACGTGCGGTTGTTCAAGGACATGACGGCGGTCGAAAACCTGCTGATCGCTCAGCACCGTCACTTGAACACCAACTTCTTCGCAGGCTTGTTCAAGACCCCGGCGTTCCGCAAGAGCGAGCACGAGGCCATGGAATATGCGGAGTACTGGCTGGACAAGGTCAACCTCACCGAGTTCGCCAACCGCCCCGCCGGCACCCTGGCCTATGGGCAGCAACGTCGCCTGGAAATCGCCCGCTGCATGATGACCCGCCCGCGGATCCTGATGCTCGACGAACCGGCCGCCGGCCTGAACCCCAAGGAAACCGAAGACCTCAAGGCGCTGATCGGCGTGTTGCGTGAAGAAAACAACGCCACGGTGCTGTTGATCGAACACGACATGAAACTGGTCATGAGCATTTCCGACCACATCGTGGTGATCAACCAGGGCACGCCCCTGGCCGACGGTACGCCGGAGCAGATCCGCGACAATCCTGAAGTGATCAAAGCCTATCTGGGGGAAGCGTAAAATGCTGCAATTCGAAAACGTTTCCACTTTCTACGGCAAGATCCAGGCCCTGCACAGCGTCAACGTCGAAGTGCGCCAGGGTGAGATCGTCACGCTGATCGGCGCCAACGGTGCCGGCAAGTCGACCTTGTTGATGACCCTGTGCGGTTCGCCGCAGGCCCACAGCGGCAGCATCCGCTACATGGGTGAAGAGCTGGTGGGCCAGCAGTCATCGCACATCATGCGTAAAAGCATCGCCGTGGTGCCGGAAGGCCGACGGGTGTTTTCGCGCCTGACCGTCGAAGAGAACCTGGCCATGGGCGGGTTCTTCACCGACAAGGGCGACTACCAGGAGCAGATGGACAAGGTGCTGCACCTGTTCCCCAGGCTCAAGGAACGCTTCAGCCAGCGCGGCGGCACCATGTCCGGCGGCGAGCAGCAAATGCTCGCCATCGGCCGGGCGCTGATGAGCAAGCCCAAGCTGTTGCTGCTCGACGAACCCTCCCTGGGCCTGGCACCGATCATCATCCAGCAGATCTTCGACATCATCGAACAACTGCGCAAGGACGGTGTGACGGTGTTCCTGGTCGAACAGAACGCCAACCAGGCGCTGAAAATCGCTGACCGTGCCTATGTGCTGGAAAACGGCCGGGTGGTGATGCAGGGCACGGGTGAGCAGTTGCTGACCGATCCGAAGGTGCGTGAGGCGTACCTCGGCGGTTAACACCCGGTTGCTGGACGAACCGGATCCAAATGTGGGAGGGGGCTTGCCCCCGATGGCGCCATGTCAGGCACAGAACATGTGACTGATATACCGTCATCGGGGGCAAGCCCCCTCCCACATTTGTTTCGGGTGCTCCCTGACGAATTTTTCTCAAACGACTTGTAACGAATTCCAACGTCCAGCCTCTAGTGGTACAAGCAGGCAATCATGCCCGCCGACTCAACCCACTGCTGGAGATACACCATGACCGTAAAAACCCGTTCGCTGTCCGCCGCTTCCCTCGTCCTGGCCCTGGGTTCCGCGCTGAGCCTGTCCGCCCTGACCACCAGCGCCCACGCTGCCGACGACATGCAGAAATGCTTCGGCGTCGCTGAAGCCGGCAAGAACGATTGCGCCGCCGGCGCTGGCACTTCCTGCGCCGGCACGTCCAAAACCAAGGATCAGGCCAATGCCTGGAAACTGGTCCCGGCCGGCACCTGCACCCAAACCCCAAGCACCACCTCGCCGAGCGGTTTCGGCCAGGAAGCAGCCTTTACCGCCAAGTCCTGAAACAGCCCCCAGCCTGAGTACTGATGATGACGCTTCCGTTCCTGCAAACGCCCTCAGCGGCTCAGGCGCCCGGCCTCCCCTTGCGGGCCGGGCTGGGGCTGAAGCACGAGCACTTCGCCGAAGTGCTCGATACCTGCCCCGATATCGGTTTTTTTGAAGTGCATGCCGAAAATTACATGGTGGCCGGCGGCCCGTTTCATCACTACCTGGGTTTGATTCGCGCGCAGTACCCGCTGTCGCTGCACGGCGTGGGCCTGTCCATCGGCGGCGAAGGCCCGCTGGACCGTGAGCACCTGGCACGGCTGGCGAGGCTGATCGAGCGCTATCAACCCCGCGCCTTTTCCGAACACCTGGCCTGGTCGACCCATGGCCCGGTGTTTCTCAACGACTTGCTGCCCCTGGCCTACGATGTCGACAGCCTGAATCGGGTGTGCGAACACGTTGACCAGGTTCAAAGCTTCCTCAAACGCCCAATGCTGCTGGAGAATCCATCGACCTACCTGCAGTTCCAGCGCTCGACTCTGGACGAGACGGACTTCATCAGCGAAACCATCCGCCGCACCGGCTGTGGCCTGCTGCTGGACGTCAATAACGTCTACGTGTCGTGCATCAATCATCAGCGTAACCCGTTGGCCTACATCGACGCCCTGCCCTTGCACGCCGTGGCTGAGATTCATCTGGCAGGCTTTGCCGAAGACACCGACAGCCTGGGCGAGCGCCTGCTGATCGATGATCACGGCGCGCCCATCGATAACGCCGTCTGGCAGTTGTACGAGCACGTACTCGAGCGTACCGGCCCGGTGGCCACGTTGATCGAAAGGGATAACCAGGTGCCGGCCTTCAGCGTGCTGCTGGCCGAGGCGCAACAGGCCGAACGGCACTTGTTGCAGGTGCGCCCATGAGCCTCCTCGAAGACTTTGCCGCCGCCCT